>CAVDRA010000163.1:0-4423 GCA_963611155.1 bacterium
ATGGAGTGTGGTTGATTTGCACAAAAGGCGCGCTCTTCTCAATCGGCGCTATGTACAAAACTTATCAGACAGTCCCTCTGCTTTTTTATCGCTCGCAAGACGACCGCTAAAGATTTCCGCTAAAAACTGAATTTTATTGCTGTTGCTCACGCCGCTTTACAACGCAGCATTTCTCAAAAGCGTTTTCAAAAACTTCACACTCGGCTGGCAAAGTCACAGTCCGAAGATTTTGGCAGCCCGCAAAAGAATCTCCGCAGATTTTTTCTAATCCGCCGCCCTGAAAAATCACTTCGCGCAAATTCACGCAATTAAAAAACGCGCCCGTGTCAATTGCCCTCACGGAATTCGGCAAAATAATCTTCTCCAGATTTTCACAGAACATAAACGCGCCGCGGCCAATATACGCTACAGAATCAGGAACGGAAACAGTTTTCAGTTTTTTCAGATTTGAAAGACAGTTCCAGCCAAGATATTTTGTGCCGTTTTTAATTTTCAGGCTTTCAATTTCCTTGTCCGCTGAAAACAAAAGCGATTTTGATTTTTCATTGTACATCACGCCGTCAAAAATCCTGTAGAATTCATTTTTTTGAAGAACAGCAGCTGTGTCATCAAAAGAGTCAGCAGAAACTTCAATCAGAAAATCCGGAATTTTTTCAATTTTCAGCCTTTTACAGCCGCTGAACGCTTCAGGCCCGATAATTCTGAGCTTTTCAGGAAGATTCACATTTTCAAGGCTCCGGCAAAGCGAAAACGCAGCAATGTTTATTTCCTGCAAAGTTTCAGGCAGATGAACCGTCCGCAAATTCCCGCATTCAGAAAAAGCGTATCCGCCGATGCTGTCCGCGCCGTCAAGGAAATCAACTTTCTCAAGATTTTTGTTTCCCAGAAAAGCATCGTCCCCGACAAAAACTACATCGCATGGAATTTCCACAGCGCAAGCGCTTCCGCAATATTTTTCAAGATATTTTTCTTTTTCTGATGTTTCTAAAATTACAAAGTTTTCCATAGGATCAAAATAAAAAGCGCAACTTGCTAAAAAATCAGACAAAAAAAATTAGGGGGAGGCTCAAAAAGCTCCCCCGCCCTTCAGCTTATTCTTTTTATCTGATTTTTCGGTCCGATTCTTTTAGAACAAATCGCTCATTCCGTACAATTTTCCCTTTGAAAGTTCTCCGGAGCCTATTTTTGAGCAAAGCTTTTCAAGAGCGACAACGGCGCCTTTTGCAAACCCCTCGCGGCTTCTTGCACGGTGTGTGATTTCGATCTCGTCGGCAGAAGGATCAAAAAAAACAGTATGGGTTCCAGGCACAAATCCAACGCGTGTAGAACTTACATGAAGCTGGTTCTGTTTCGGCTTTTGATGAAAAGCGTCCGTTACAATTTCTGTCTTGTTTTTGTTTTCCGCCATGATTCTACGGGCAACTTCAAGAGCTGTTCCCGACGGACTGTCGGCTTTCTGATTATGATGAGCTTCCCAAACCGCCACATCATATTCACTGTATTCAGACATGATCCGCGAAGCTTCTTGAACAATTTTATAGAACATATTAACGCCGATTGAAAAATTTGAAGAACGCATTGCTGTTCCGCCAGTTTTTCCGCAAAGCTCTGCAATTTGATTCTCGCTGTCTGCCCAGCCTGTTGTTCCGACAACGACAGGAATTCCCAGCGGAATCAAAGCTTTAAGATTTGAAATCACAGAAGAAGGATGAGAAAACTCTATGACACCTTCAGCCCCGCTGTTTTTCACAGCCGACGCAACAGCTTCGCCATCTCCAGAAGCAACAAGATTCGTCGCGTCCTTCGCCATCACGTCAACAGTCGCAACTACCTCATGTCCGGCTTCTTCCGCGCATTTTTCAATCATGTGCCCCATTTTTCCGTATCCGACAAGCGCTATTTTCATATTTTTTTCCTTATTTGAACAAAGCTGAATGAAGAATCTGAACAACGCTGTTCGCATGCTCATTCTCAACCAAGAAACTGATGTTCACCTTGCTTGCGCCCTGAGAAATCATCTGAACGTTGATTTTCTCTTTGTTCAAAGCGGCAAAAGCATCTGCCAGAATCGAGCTTGAATGAGCGGCATCGCAGATAATCGTGACAATCGCCTTATTTTTTTTCACTGTAACATCAGCGGCTCTTCCCAAATCTTCAACAAGCCCGCCCAAATCAGATTTTCCGTTCACTGTAAGAGAAACAGAAACTTCTGAAGTCGCAATAACATCAACGCTAATGTTCCATTTCAAGAACTGGTTGAAAACATGCGCAAGAAATCCGCAGGCGCCAAACATATTGTTAGACTGAATATCAACCAAATTAACATTTTTGACGCTTGTGATCGCTGTAACGCGAGGAACTGCTTCTGTATGCTTTTCGACAATCACAGAGCCTTCGCTTTTTATATTGTAGGAATTTTTCACACGGACAACAGTTCCCGTTTTTCGGCAAGGAATCATCGAGCGCGGATGAAGAACCTGAGAACCAAACATCGCAAGCTCCTGAGCTTCCTCATAAGTAACCTCTTTCACAAGGCGGGCATCTTTTACAACACGCGGATCAGCAGTCAGAATTCCATCGACATCTTTCCAAGTCTGTATCTCATCGGCTTTCATTGCGCTTCCAATCATCGTAGCAGACAAATCAGAGCCGCCGCGTCCCAAAGTCGTTATGACGCCTTTTTTATCCTTCGCAATGAATCCTGTAACAATCGGGATTTCTCTTTGAGCGCCGTTCTTATATTCTGAAAGAGCTTTAGGAATATTTTCCCAGACATCGCTTAAAAGCTCAGCGTTCATATAATTTGAATCTGAAACCATTCCGATGTCCCATGCATCATAAAATTTCGCAGAAGTTCCAAGCTTGTTAAGATATGCGCTCATCATCCGCACTGACATTCTTTCGCCAAAACTTACAAGATAGTCCCGTGAGCGTTTTGAAAGCTCGTGCAACATGCTGATTCCTGTCAAAAGAGTTTTCAGCTCTTCCAAAAGATCTTTTATTGCAGGAACATCAACATCAAGCTCAGCAGCCGTTTCAAGATGAAGCTTTTCTATTTTTTCAATGTCAACCTTTCCATTCACAGCCAAATCCGCAGCCTCAAGCAGATGGTCTGTTGTATCGCCCATAGCGCTCAAAACGACAACCGGTCTTTTTTCCGCATAAGCCTGAATAATCGAAGCAACATTTTTTATGCGCTCGGCATTAGCAACGCTAGAGCCGCCAAATTTCATCACTATCATAAAACTTTTCCTTATATGTTATTTTTATTATTGATTCACAGCTTACGCTAATTTGAACAGTTTATCAATTTCAGGCTCTCTGACAACAAGAACATTGCAGCCTGCGCTTCCGATAATTTCACTGTTGATTGCGCTCGCTTTATCATGATGAACGGCGCTCGACATTGAAGATGCTCCATGCTCTTTTCCGCCGAGCAAAATCAAGTCCGCGTCAAATTCGTCGGCCGTCTTCAATACTTCAGACCATACAGCGCCTGAGCAAAGTTTTGTGGTGATATGAATTTTCTTTTGCTGGGCAAGGTTTTCAACATATTTCAAATATTTTTCGCCGTCTTTTTTAAGGCTCTCAAGATAATAGCTCGCTTCTTCCGCAAAGAAAATTTTGCTCATCTCAAGCTGCTTGATTGTCTCCGAGTCAACGACATAAACCGCCTCAAGCTCAATTTTGTACTGAGAAGCCATCATGATTCCATACATTGCCGCGCGCAAAGACTGCTCAGACCCGTTTACAGCAACAACAGCTTTTTTAAATAAAGGTTTTATCATATTTTTGCCCCTCTTACTTTTTTTACTTTCCCTTGCGGTTTTTCAAGCTTTTCAAGACAAAAGTATTTTCGCGCTCACGCTCTTCCAAAACACTTTCAATATAAATTTTGGTTTCGCGGTTTTGCGGAATTATCAGCTTGTCCAAAGCGTTTACTCTTCGCTGCGTTTTTTTGACCTCATTCGCAAGCCGCCAGGCAATCGTCCGGATCGAAGCCATCTGTGTAAGAAGATTCAGCAGCTTAAAAAACTCAACCATCACTTTGTCAGTATCGGCAAAAGTTCCCATAAAAGAATAAAAAAGCTTTTGCTCCGGAAGCGAGACCTCAACAGAATTAAAGCTCATTCCGCCGGCGACAACAGGCTTTTCACGAATGTCAAAATCGTAATGAACATTTTTCGAAATTCGCTCAACGCGGTCACCTCCGACTGTCATCAGCATATTTTTTAGCGCTGGATAAGCCGAATTCACAGCCTTGTCGATTTCCCGCTCAAGAAGCTTAACCTTTTCAACCATGTGCATCAGCTCCATCACAAGGATTTCGCGCTTTTGCTCAAGCAGATCATAGCCGTCTTCCGCAACATTAAGCTGCTCTTTTATCGAGAGAAGATTTGATTTTGTCGGTGCAATATTTAAC
>CAVDRA010000164.1:0-4392 GCA_963611155.1 bacterium
GTCTTAGCCCATGCGGAGCCGATCATATAGCGGTTCCAGGTTGCAAGCCCCAAGTTAAAAATCAACATTCCGCCGAACGCAGAAAACCAGTGTTTTTTTCCGTCATTTTCTGAAGCAGGGAAGCTGTTTTCCTCTGCAGATTCATCTGCTGTTTCATCTGCTGTTTCTACCGGCGACTGTGAATAAATATTTCCGCCTAAAAACGCCGCAAGCAAGGCTGCAGACACTAATTTCATGATTTTTTTCATAGGCATAAATCATATTAAAAAGATTGCAGTTTTTCAATTTATGCAAGATAATTTCTAGCTAGGACTTTTTAAATCTATGAACAAAACTTTTGCCCGATTTTTTGCGGTCTCGCTTGCATGCTCCGCAGTTTTCTCATTTTCAGCCTGCCAAAATAAAAAGATAAACATGAAACTAGCCGAGATTCATCTTGACGGTTACCCGACATCGCTTGCAGACAAAGAATTCGCCCGTCTCGTTGAAAAAAAGACAAACGGAAGAATTCATATTGAAGTTTATTCCGGCGGAATTCTTTATCAGGACGAGACAGAATCAATAAAAGCGCTGATAAACGGCGAAATTGACTTTGCCAGAGTTTCAAGCGCGCCAATCTCAGAATTTGTTCCGAAAATAAATCTCGTGAATCTGCCTTATCTTTTCCGCGACCGGGAACATATGTGGAAAGTTTTGAACAGCGAAATCGGACAAGAAATTTTAGATGAGATTGAAAAATCCGATTTAGGGATTTCCGGACTTTGCTACTACGATGCTGACTGCCGCTCTTTTTACAGCACAAAGCCGATTAGAACCCTTAAAGACATGCAGGGGAAACGGATCCGCGTCATGAACAGTTCCCTTATGAAAGATATTGTTGATGCGCTTGGCGGAGTCGGAGTTACAAATATTCCGTCGGCGGAAGTTTACTCGGCGATTCAAAACGGGCTAGTGGACGGGGCCGAAAACAACTGGTCAACTTACGAAAACATGGGGGATTTTCTGGTCGCGCCTTATTACACCCAAGACCGTCACACTTGGATTCCTGAAATTCTCCTTGCCTCAAACCAGGCTCTGTCTAAGCTTTCACAGCGTGACTTTGAGCTTATAAAATCCTGCGCAAAAGACGTGCAGAGTTATGAGACTGAAAAAAATATCGAGAAGCAGTTTTCCGCAAAAGAAAAAGCCAGACAGTCCGGAACAACAGTAATCGAGCTTTCAGACGGCGAACTTCAAAAATTCAAGGATTCAACAGCCAAGATCTATGACAAATATGCAGGAAACTCAAAGGACATAATCGAAAAAATCAGAAGAATGTAAAAACAAGAAAAATCAGATTTTCTAATGAAAAGCAAGGAGCAAGGCAAGAAATAAAAAATCCGTGGAATTCAGCATTGCAATTCTCCGGATTTTTTATTTTAAATTGGGATCAGAAAAATTACTCGGCGAATTTCTTTATGACAATGCAGCCGTTATGACCTCCGAAGCCAAGACTTGCGCTCGCCGCGGCGTCAATATTGCATGAAATGCCTTTGTTCGGCGTATAGTCCAAGTCGCATCCGCCCTCAATATCCTGATTTTCAAGATTGATTGTAGGAGGAACAAAACTGTCGTTGATTGCTTTTACGCAGAAAAGAGCCTCGATAGCGCCCGCCGCTCCAACCAGATGGCCTGTCATTGATTTTGTTGAGGAAATATGAAGCTTTCTCGCCTGCTCCTCGCCGAAAGCAAGCTTAAGCATCTGCGTCTCGCCAACATCGTTCGCATGAGTTGAAGTTCCGTGCGCATTGTAATACTGAATATCCTCAGGCCTTAATCCGGCATCCGCGATCGCTTCTTTAACAGCAAGAGCGGCTCCGCTTCCGTCTTTTAGGGGAGCTGTAATATGGTAAGCATCGCAGCTCGAGCCAAAGCCGGCAATCTCCGCATAGATTTTTGCTCCGCGTTTTTTAGCGTGCTCAAGCTCTTCAAGCATAAACATCGCAGAGCCTTCCGCAAGAACAAATCCGTCGCGGTCGCGGTCAAACGGGCGGCTTGCCTTTTCAGGACAGTCGTTGAATTTTGAAGCCAGCGCCATAAGCTTTATGAATGACGCAATCGAGAATTCTGTGATTGCGGCTTCAGTTCCGCCGGAAAGACAAACGTCTACTCTTCCGCTCCTGATCATGTCCACTGCAAGGCCGAGAGCGTCAGTTCCAGAAGCGCAGGCTGTGTTCAAAGCCCAGGAAGGTCCTTTTAAGCCATAATAAATAGAAACATTTGCCGCAGCCTCATTGGAAATCATAAGAGGCGTTGTGAGCGGAGGCAAGCGTGAAGGTCCAGCCTCGGGATTGTCAAGTTTTGAGAATCCCTCGCTGATTGCGTCCATTCCGCCAATGCAGCAGCCGACCATAACACCGACTTTCTCAGCCGACAAAGTATCTTTTGTGTATCCCGAATCAGTTATCGCCTGAGTTGACGCCGCAAGACAGAATTTTGAAAAGCGGGCCATTTTCCGCACAGCTTTAGATTCAATTCCGTATTTTTCAACATCAAAATTCTTAACTTCCGCATCGATTTTTACGCTCAGGCGTGACGGATCAAACAAAGTTACTTTTCCGATTCCCGATTTTCCATTTTTTACAGAATTCCACGCCTCATCTACTGTGTTACCAACAGGAGAAACAACGCCCATTCCAGTAATCACAACTCTTCTTTTGCTCATAAAAAATCCTCAAAAACAAAAATTCTTTTTATTTTTAGACACATCGTCTGACGAAACGTTGCAAACGCTCCGCTTTTCGTGTCTTTTAATCATTGACTTTATTGTCATCCATAAGCAGATTGCCCGATTCGACACGGATTTTGCACCTGTTTTCCCAGTCAAGACCGCCAAGCTTGTCAAATTCATTGAGCCAGCTTTTCCAGCTTTCAGGAGTAAGCTTAACAGCGCCTGTCACAAAATCGAGAACACCTTTCTCGTAATATTCCTTAAGCTCCTTTGAACATCCAGGAATGCCGACTGCCATTGTCCACGGCTGACTCTGCATTGAACGGAGCAAAGTCAAAGCGGATATTGTTTTTCCGTTTATGGAAGTCCATGTAGGATAACGGCCGGCGAGCTCTTCATTCGAGTTGTGGAAAACAAGATTTCTAAGCTGCAAAAGCGGGGCCACAGCCTTTTTTGTATATGCGAGCTCAGGATCCAGAAGACCTTCCGTAGTAACGTTTCCGTCGTCATCAAGAAGAAAGTTCACGCCTTCCTCGCCGTAAACCACATAATTGTAGCCGTCTGTAGACATCCACTCGAGAAGTTTCGCAAGAACAGGCATTTTTCCAAGCTCCTGAGTTCTTTTTGAAACAGCGTAGGTTCTGTAGCCTGTTGTGTACGCTCCGACAGAAGACTCTCCGCGAGGACCTTTTGGGGGCGCAATCAAAAGCCATTCGCCATCCGGAAACTTCTCATCAAAAGGCTTATAGTTTGACTCAAGCGCAAGAGCCGCATTTTGCTCGCGCATCATTCCAAAGCGTCCTGATTTCCAGGCTGTTCTGAATTCATTTTTGCTGTACGTTGTCCAGTTCGGATCGATTACATGCTCTGCGCACAAGCTCCTAACAAAATCAAGAGCGTCATAATAAGCGGGCTTTCTGACATTCAGGCCGGCATTTTTCTTGGAAGCGTTGTAAGTTCCCTCAACTCCGAAAGCTCCGAAAAACGGGGCAAATCGCCTTCCAAGCCCTTCTTCGTATGAGGAGATTTCAATATATGCGCCGTAGCCGTAAGTATCGTCCTTGCCGTTTCCGTCCGGATCACTAAAAGTAAATTCACGCATCACATTCAAGAATTCCGCTGTTGTGGTCGGAACAGAAAGACCGAGCTTATCGAGCCAGTCTTTTCTGATAAGAATTCCCTCGTTGCGGTCGAGCGATCCTGAATGGGAAAAACCGAAAGAAAGCCCGTCAAACATTGACGAGCGGCGCGAAGGCCCTGAATACATCTGCTTTGTCCGCTCAGGCATAAGCGGATACATAGAGTCAACCCTGGCAAGCTTGTCATCTGCGAGAAGCTGAAGCAAAATATCGCGGTTCACATAAAACAGGTCCGGAAGAGAATTTGTCTTTGCGGCTGACAAAATCGCATTGTTGAGATCATCCTTGTTTGTCGGAAGAGCAGTCGCCTTCAAGCTGATTCCCAAGTCGCCTTCAATTCTGTCAAGCAAATCGCACTCTTTTGGAAGCGGAGCCGCATCGCTCGTGTAAGGGCTATACCAAATTTCAATTTCGTTAAGCTCGGAAATTCCTTCCATATCGATTCTTTCACAGGCAGTAAAAACAAATCCTGCCGCCAGAATCAAAGAAGCAGTCTTCATGATTTTTTTCATTTTTTTCCTTCCAAGTCAAATGGGTCTTTAT
>CAVDRA010000165.1:0-4383 GCA_963611155.1 bacterium
ATTTATCGCTGAAAATTTCCTTGAAAATCCGAAACTTTACAACGAAGTCCGCGGAATGTTCGGCTACACAGGTACCTACAAAGGTGTTCCAGTTAGCGTTCAGGGAACTGGAATGGGGCAGCCTTCTCTTTCAATTTATGTTACAGAGCTTTTTAAGGATTACGGCGTTCAAAAAGCAATCCGCGTGGGAACTTGCGGTGCAATACAGGAAGATTTAGAGCTTCGCGACACGATTCTTGTCAATGCGGCTTGTTCTGATTCCTGCCTTTTGAACCAGAGATTCGGCGCGCTTCATTTTGCTCCGTCCGCTGATTTCAATCTCGTTAAAACTGCCGATAAAATCGCGGAAAAAATGGGAATCAGATACACTGTCGGTTCTGTATGCTCGTCAGATTTCTTTTATGACATCAATTCAAATTGGAAAAAATGGAAAGAGTATGGAGTGAAGGGAATTGAGATGGAAAGCGCGGAGCTTTTCACGCTTGCGGCTCAGTACAACAGGCGCGCAATGGCGATTATGACTGTGAGCGATCATATTTTGAAAGGCGGAGAAACTACAGCTCAGGAGCGGCAGACAACATTCACCAATATGATGAAAATCGCTCTCGACACAATTATTGAAGAAAATGTCTAAAAATCAATAATTGTGCGAAAAACCGCTAGCTTGTTATCTTATTGCCCTGCAATGCATTTTTTGTATTGCAGGGCATTTTTTTTATTCAGCGTTTTTCCATTTTCGCGTCAAAAGCGGAATTATCATTCCTCCAAAACCGTTTCCGAGAACAGTTGTGAGCGTGAGAAGCGCATTTTTTGCAGAGAAAACCGAAAAGTTTGCCGAATTAGGATTCAAGAATGAGTCCTCGGCAAAAAGAACATGGCCGAAACTTGCTCCGTTGTAGAAAGAATTCGCAATTGAGTGGTCGAATCCTGAAAAAATAAAGACTGGAACAAAAAGAAAACATCCGATTGGGAAGCCTTTTTTCCATGTGTCAACTGCAAGAAACATTAAAAGCCCGCAGAACGTTCCGGAAATGAAAACTCTTAAAAGCGGAAGATTTGGCTTTGGCGTGTAGACTCTGAACGCTTCCGCGCCGATGTTCGGAAAAGCGTACGAGACAAGAATTCCGAGCAGAAATGTTGTCAAAAGATTGAATACGCAGATAAGCACGACAAGAGCAATATATTTTGTGTCTTTAAAATGAAACGCGATGTAGCCGACTTTTCCTGTGTAAAGATTAAAGCCGTAAACACAGATAGTGAAAAGCCCCGCGGCGAACAAGAAAGCTCCGAGCCACATAAGGTTGATGTTTCCTACAGATATTGTGCGGCATGCCAAATAGACAGAGCCGCCAACCATAATCATGATTCCTGAAAGAACCGATTTTTTGATTTCCTCAATGATGTTCATAATTTTTCCCTGATGTTGATTATTTTTTTGCTTTGATTCTGAAAATATCGCCGTTGCCCTCAAGCGTTACTTTTTCGCCTGGCTTGAACGCCAGAATTTGCTCGCATGAAAGATTTTTCAGTTCGTTTTTTTGACCGTTTTCGTCAGTGGATTTTACCGAAAGTTTTTCCTCATTCAAGACAAACAGAAGCTCGATTTCGCCGTTTTTCGGAACAAGATAAGAATATCCGCCCCTTACAGCTTTTTTTGTGAGCTCAAAATATTTGCATTCAAAGTCTGAACCGAACGTAGCGATTTTTGACAGTTCAAAAACATTTTCGTCCATTTTCGCATCCAAATCTTTTTTGATTTGTATGGAAGTTTTCACAGATTTCAATCCTTTTTCAATATGAAGCTCGCGTCCGCGTCCCCAGTCATAAAATCTGTATGTGATATTGCAGCTTTGTTGAATTTCAAGGAGCCTTAGCCCGCCGCCAATCGCATGGACAGTTCCGGACGGAATAAAGACAAAATCGCCTTTTTTGACTTCAATTTGATTTAAGAGATTTTCCAGAGTGTTTTTTTCAATGGAGTCTTTTATTTCTTCGGCTGAATAGTCTTTTTTAAATCCGTAAACAAGCTTTGCTCCTGGCTTTGCGTCAAGAACATACCAGCATTCGGTTTTTCCGTGGTTGTCATCGCCTTCAAGCTCAGCCGCTGTTTTGTCATCAGGATGAACCTGCACGGAAAGCGTGGATTCAGCCTGGATAACTTTAACTAGAAGAGGGTAGTTTTTTTCAAGAGAAACGAATTCTGCCTGCGGCCCGTCTTTGTGTGTGGATGCAATCCAGTTTTCATATCCCCAAATTTTATCGAAATGAAGCGGTGTAAGATTTGTCATATTTTTTCAATAAAAACGGCTGCCTGGAAACTGTCCGCCGGCGAAAAAATCGCTTTTTTGGCGCAAGTTTTGCCGCATTTTCTGTTTTTGACAGAAGAGCTGCATTTTTAGGCAGCAGTGTTTTTTTATTTTTCCCAGAGTTTTTCAGGATAATATCCGTCTTCTATTTTTTTTGCGATTTCGCTTTTTACAATTTCCTTGTCGGCAGGATAAGTCATTCCAAACCAGCTTTCTTCTGATGTGAAAACCTTGATTTTGCCTTTGCCGTCCTTGATAATGTCGCTTGCGGCTACAGGAAGAAGTGCTTCAGCTTTTGGAAGTGAAAGAGATGTTTTCTTGAATTCTTCCCAGTATTTTTCAAATTCCTCGAAAGCTTTTGGAGAAAATCCGAATAGATTCATGCTTACAGTCTCTTTGCCTGTGAGCTTGTAGATTCTTCCGTTCAAGTCTGACTCAATTTCGCTTCCTGAGAAGTTTTCTCCGGTGTAATAGATTTTTGTGTTCTCTGTGATTGATTTTAGATAGCCGTTTTCTGCAACTGTGATTCCGCGGCTTACAGAACCGTTTCGGCTCATTGTTTTTCCAAGAACGTAGCCAACCATCGCATGTTCTGTGCAGTCATTATCAATTGAAGAAAGATATTTTCCGAGCGTTTCAAACGCATTTCTTCCATAATAATCGTCGGCATTGATTACCGCGAAAGGCTCGTGGATTTTTTCTTTTGCGCATAAAACTGCGTGAACTGTTCCCCACGGCTTTTTTCTGTCGGCTTTTTTTGCTGTCTCCTGCTCGCCGCTTGTTAAAAGCGCTTCTGGAGTCTGGAAAACGTATTCAGCATTGAAGTTGCGTGAAACGCGGTCAAAAAGGCGCTCCCTAAAATCTTTCTCAATATCTTTTCTGATGATGTAGACAACTTTTCCAAATCCGCATCTTGCAGCATCGAAAGTCGCAAAGTCTAGAAGACATTCGCCATTTTTCCCTACAGCGTCAATCTGCTTTACTCCGCCGTAGCGGCTTCCCATTCCTGCGGCTAATACTAAAAGTGTTGGCTTCATAATTTTTCCTCGATCTTTTGTGGCTGGTGAAAATTTGATTTTGCTAGAATCAAAATGCAGCTAAGATTTTTGGGGTTTATTTTAACACCTGAAACTGTTTTGATAAAGTATTATAAAAAAGGGAAGGGAGGTTGCCTGAAATCTCTAAAACACGCTGTCTGCGGCGGCTGACAAAGTTTTATCTTCAGAGCTTGTTGTCCGAAGGCGCTGAGTCAGCCGCCAGTGCAGCGTGCGCTTGATTTGCGTAAAAAGCAGATAGCTTGCGATAACTCAATCGGCACAATGTCTTAATCTTGTCAGGCGCCGATAGAATATTCAGATTGTGCTAAGCGCTAAAGCTTATGGAATTGCCCGTTTTCATTGCTTGGCTTTTGAGTGGACAAGCAAATTTTTGCTATTTGAAGCTTTCAACGCCGTTCAAGTCTAATGTCGCAAAATAGTCGTCGATTGTTTCTTTTCGGCGGATCTGCACAACGCTTTTGTTCTGTCTCAAGAGAAGCTCGCCGCAGCGGAGTTTTCCGTTGTAGTTAAAGCCCATTGCCCTTCCGTGTGCTCCAGCGTCGTGGATTATTACAAGGTCGCCAGGCTTTATTTCTGGGAGCGGGCGCTGAACCGCAAATTTGTCGCAGTTCTCGCAAAGTGAGCCTACAACATCATAAACATGGTCTTTAGGCGCATTCTCCTTTCCGGAAACTGTAACTTCATGATAAGCTCCGTACATTCCAGGGCGCATCAGATCTGCCATGCAGGAGTCAAGACCGATGTAGTCGCGGTAAATATGCTTTTCGTGAATTGCGGTCGAAACCAGCCAGCCGTAAGGACCTGTTATCGGTCGTCCGCATTCCCAGTAAATTGCAAGCGGGTCGAGACCTGCCGGCACGATTGATTTATCATATTCCGCGCGGATTCCTTTTGCCACCTCGTCATAATCAACGGCTTCCTGCTCAGGCTTATAAGGAATTCCAAGACCGCCACCCAAATCAACAAATTCAATTCTTACACCGCATTCTTTTTGAACTTCAACTGCAAGATCAAAAACG
>CAVDRA010000166.1:0-4367 GCA_963611155.1 bacterium
TCTGGGTTGTGGGACGCGATTATCTTGGAGTTGATAAAATTTCTTCCTATGCGAAGGAATTCGGCTTCGGGCAGCCGCTCAATATTGACTTGCCGTCTCAGCAGGAGGGCTTTGTTCCGACTTCAGTCTGGAAGGAAAGAAAGCTTCATCAGAAATGGCTCGGCGGAGACACTATGAATATGTCGATCGGCCAGGGATATACGCTTGTAACGCCGCTTCATATTGCGAATATGGTCGCGATGGTTGCGAACAGCGGAAAAATCTACCGGCCTCATCTTCTAAAGGAAGTGCGCGATCCTACAACCAACGAGGTTATCCAGGAGGTGCGCCCGGAGATTCTGCATGAGTCAAACATCGACGGCTCTATTTGGAAAGAAGTTCAGGAAGCCATGCGCTACACGATTTCAGACGGAACCGCGGTTTTTCCGATGGCTAACAAAAATTTCAAGATTGCCGGAAAAACTGGAACTGCCGAGGTCGGCTCGAAAGACCACTGGCATTCATGGATGGCGACTTACGCTCCGTACGACGCTCCGGTCGAGGATCAGTACGTTTTTGTTGTCCTTGTCGAGGCTGTGAACGACTGGGAATGGTGGGCTCCTTACGCTACAAACATAATTATCCAGGGAACGCTTGCGAACCAGACTTATGAGGAGGCTGTCAATTCGCTCCCGAATGTGCGCTCTGTGATTCTCTCTAAAAAACATCTCCAGACAAGGCAAGAGTAGCGTTGTGTTCTTGCGCGCGTTTTCTCTTTTTGCAAGTGAGGAAAAATGAAAGTAAAATTTTTGCAGGCTTTTGACTTTGTTCTTTTTTTCTGCGTGGTTTGTCTCGTTACGCTCGGCGTGCTTTTTATATACTCTTCAGGAATAAATTCAAGAGGAGTGAACACTTCAAGCGAATATGTGAAGCAGATTGTCTGGGCTTCAATCGGAATTGTGATAATGATTGTGATTTCTCTTCTTGACTACAGAAGAGTCCGGCGCTACGCTCCGCGCGTTTTTTTAGTGATGTGCGGAATTTTGCTTTTCACTAGAATTTTCGGAAAATACGTGAACGGAGCGAAAAGCTGGATTGGAATCGGTCCTCTTGGAGTTCAGCCGTCTGAATTCAGCAAGATTGCATTTATTCTTTTTCTCGCATGGTTTCTCGAGCGTTCTGCTAATTACAAGGACCAGCGGAAAAGGTTTGTTTTTGCGATAGGAATTCTCCTGCTTCCAGTCGGCCTTATAATGTCCCAGCCGGACTTGGGAACATCTCTCGTTTTCTTTCCGATTTTTCTGATAATGTGCTTTATAGCTGGAGTGCCGACCCGCTATGTTCTGATGATTTTTTTTGGCGGGCTTCTCACGATTTTTTTTATTGTGCTGCCTATTTGGGAAAGCGAGATTTTCCAGTCGTCAGTTCCGGTTCTGAAAGTTCTCACAAACACGAAGCTTCGTCTTATCGTTTTTTTCGCGGCCGGCTCAATCAGCATAATCGGTGTTCTCGGGCAGACTTTCTATAGGGATAACCGCGTTTTCTACTGGATTTCGTATATTTTCGGCGTTATCTGCCTTGCGCTTGTTTTTTCTTATGCCGGCGGAAAAGTTCTGAAAACCCATCAGATTCAGCGCCTGATTGTATTTATCGACCCTTACAAGGATCCTCAGGGGGCGGGCTGGCATATCATTCAGTCAAAAATCGCGATTGGTTCCGGAAGCCTTTTCGGAAACGGCTATCTGAAAGGAACTCAAAGCCACTACCAGTTTTTGCCGGAGCAGAGCACTGACTTTATCTTCAGCATTTTGTCCGAGGAATTCGGCTTTATCGGCTGCATGTGCGTTTTCGCCCTTTATTTCATCATTTTGATGAGAACGATTTTTATCATCAGGAAAACGTCGAACATTTTCGGACTTTTGATTGCCTCTGGAATTCTCGGGCTTTTCTTTTTCCATTTTATCGAGAATGTCGGAATGGCAATGGGAATCATGCCGATCACAGGAATTCCGCTTTTATTTGTCTCTTACGGAGGCTCATCCCTTTGGACCGCGATGGTTTGCGTCGGTCTTTTGATGAGCATAAGCTCCAGAAAATACAATGAATTTGTTGAGTGAGAAAATCTATGAATCTTATAAATCCGCTGGAAGAGTTCGGAAACGAGCTTTGCTCAGTTCAGAATCCTGCCGCCTACATTGGAGGCGAGTACGGAGAAATTGTAAAGCCTCATCTAAAAAATGACAGCCTGCTGAATTTTGCGGTCGCTTTTCCGGACGTCTACACGATTGGAATGGCGAACCAGGCGATAAAGATAATTTACAACGGGCTCAACCGCCTTGAAAACGTCAGATGCGAGCGGGTTTTCGCTGTAGAAAAAGATTTTGAGTCGCTCCTGAAAAATCACAATATTCCGCTGTACACGCTTGAGACAGGAATGCCTCTGAACAAGGTTGATATTCTCGGTGTCTCTATCGGATACGAGCTTGGAGTTACAGGCGCGCTTTCGATTTTCGATTTGGGAAAAATTCCGCTTCTAAGAAAAGACAGGACAGAATCTGATCCGATTGTGATTGCCGGAGGCTGCGGAGCGACAAATCCGGCTCCTTTCGCTGATTTTTTTGACGCCTTTTTTATCGGAGAAGCCGAAGGCGGAATGTTCAAGCTAATTGCGGAGCTTTCCGAGATGAAGAAAAACGGCTCTTCGCGTTCCGCGCTTCTTCGCCATCTTGCCTTAAATCCTCATGTCTGGACAGAAAACATGTCGCTTGAAAGCTGCGGGCACAAAATTGCTGTCCGGGCTGTGTGGGAAGATTTCGGAAAAGTTCCATCGGTTGAATTCTTTATGCCGCTTCCGAACATAAAGCCGGTGCAGGATCACGGCGTTGTCGAGATTATGCGCGGCTGTCCGAACGGATGCCGGTTTTGCCATGCGGGAGTTTATTACAGGCCGCAGCGCGCAAAGACAAAGCAGCTTATTTTTGACGAGGTTGAGCGGCTTGTGAAAATCGGCGGCTACCGCGAGATTTCTCTCACGTCGCTTTCAAGCGCGGACTATCCTGACATTGAAGATTTGCTTGATTCCCTTAACGGGCGCTACAAATCTCTTAACGTGTCGTTTCAGCTTCCGTCGCTGAAAGTGAACAGCTTTTCGCTTCCTCTTCTTGAAAAACTTTCCGAGGTCAGAAAATCCGGGCTTACGTTCGCGGTGGAAACTCCGGATGAGGCTTGGCAGCTTCGCCTAAATAAGGAAGTTTACGCCCAGCACTTGGCGGACATTATTCTTGACGCTAAAAAACGCGGCTGGAAATCGGCGAAATTTTATTTTATGGTCGGGCTTCCTCTTCCTGAAACTGAGAACCACACAGAGGAAAAAGCGATTGTGGACTTTATGCTCGCCTTGCAGGAAAAAACCGCAATCCAGTGCAACGTGAATGTCGGAACTTTCATTCCGAAACCGCACACGGCTTATCAGTGGGCAAGGCAGCTTTCGCCTGAAGAATCTGAAAGAAAACTGAAATATATAAAGGACAATCTTCCGCGCGGAAAATTCAAGGTCGGAACGCACGACGTGAACACGAGCTATGTCGAAGGGCTTTTCAGCCGCGGAGATAAAAGGGCAGGCGAGGTTATTCTTAGCGCGTACAAAAAAGGAGCCCGCCTTGACGCATGGGAAAACCATCTGCGCGAGAATCTTCCGTTCTGGGAAGAAGCTTTCAGCGAGGCGGGATACGATGTGAAGCAGTCGATTATACGCGAGAGAAAAACCGGCGAGTGTCTTCCATGGGAAAACGTTTCTCTCGGGCCTTCAAGGTCATTTTATAAGCGCGAGCTTGAAAGAAGCGAAAATGAGATTTTGACCCCGAAATGCGAGAGCGGCTGCGACCACCGCTGCGGAGTCTGCGGATCAAAGGTCAGTGTGAATACCTGTGTGGATACCAGTGTAAACACAGGTGTAAACACAGGTGTGAACACAGGTGTAAACACAGAAGACCCGAAGAAAAACAGCCTGAATCTTTCTGAAAGCGCAGATGGAAATCCTTCAGAAAAAAATGCCGGAAAATTCCTGGGAAGTTTTCCCGAAATTCATCGGCCTGAATGGAACATCCCGGTTTTGTACCGCGTGGTTTTTGCGTTCAATAAGAACAACGGCGGAGAGTACATTTCCCATCTGAGCATGATTGAAGCGTTCAACCGTGCTTTCTTAAAATGCGGCCTGCCTGTCGTGTATTCAGTCGGCTTCAATCCGCTTCCCCGCCTGGAATTCGCGTCGAATCTTTCTCTTGGAATTGCTTCCGTCTGCGAGATTGCCTCGTGCCTTCTTTATGAGAATGCCGGCGAAAATGATTTCATAAAAAGCCTTAACGCCCATCTTCCAAAATCGCTCCAGC
>CAVDRA010000167.1:0-4340 GCA_963611155.1 bacterium
TCCGGAAAATTCTTCCGGCGTTCTGAATCAAGATGAGTTGAATTAAGGCGAACCGAATCAAAAAAAAATAGGACTTCGTTTTGCGAGCTGTTTTTGCGGAAATTTTTTGCCAGCGTGAAAAAGTGTCATTAAAAACTGTCATTAAAAGCTGTCTTAAAAAGCTGGCGTTAAAAGCCGTCTTTAAAAGACAAATAAAAATCTTTTAATTTTTCTTCAAAAATATAGCGCTGTTCATTTGTTTCCTTTATATTTTTTTCTACGTCAGAAAAAATGCTTATGAAATTTTTATTTTCATTTTTCTTAGGCGCTGATTTTTTTCTGAACGCGGCGGTTTTGTTTCTGCCGCATTCCTTTTTTTAGGTGGCTCATTATGTTCAATCGTAGTGACTACATTTCCGATTCACAGTGGAATCGTTTTCTGGAGTTTTCAAAGGATCTCGAAACTCCAAATGTCGTGATTAATCTCAAACAGATTAAATTTAATTTTCTCAAGCTAAAGGACGCTTTTCCGTTTGCGCATGTTTATTATGCGGTAAAAGCGAATCCGGGCGAGCCTGTCTTAAAGCTTCTCGACACTCTCGGCTCTAATTTTGACATTGCCTCAAGATATGAGCTCGACAAGGTTTTGGCTCTGGAAATTTCTCCGGACAGGGTTTCTTACGGCAACACAATAAAAAAGCCGTGCGACATTAAATATTTTTATGAAAAAGGCGTGCGCATGTTCGCGACTGATTCGAGAGACGATTTGCGTGCGATTGCGGAAAATGCTCCGGGAAGCCGGATCTATGTCCGTATGCTTGTTGAAGGCTCTCAGTCTGCTGACCGGCCGCTGAGCCGGAAATTTGGCTGCCATCCTGACATGGCTTACGATTTGCTTGTTCTGGCGCGCGATCTTGGATTGACTCCGTACGGCGTTTCTTTCCATGTAGGCTCTCAGCAGCGCGATATTGGAGTCTGGAACGAGGCGATTGCAAAGGCGACTTATCTTTTCAACTCTCTTGAAGAGGAAGAGGGCATAAAACTTTCGATGATAAACATGGGCGGAGGTTTCCCTGCTCATTACATTCAGCCTACAAACGAGCTTTCTGATTACGCCTCTGAAATTACGCGCTATCTTCATGATGATTTTGGCGACGAGCTTCCCGCGATTATTTTTGAGCCTGGCCGCTCCCTGGTCGGAGATTCAGGAATCTTAACGAGCGAAGTTGTTCTGGTGAGCCGAAAAAACAATACAGCTTTGCAGCGATGGGTTTATCAGGATGCCGGAAAATTCAACGGTTTGATTGAAACGCTTGACGAGTCTATAAAATATCCGGTTGTTTCTTCTAAAGACAAGCCCGGCGAAAAAGAAGGCGAGGTTATTCTTGCCGGACCTACCTGCGACAGCATGGACATAATGTACGAAAATATGAAATATCGCCTGCCGATTTCCCTGAAATCCGGAGACAAGCTTTACTGGCTTTCAACTGGAGCTTACACAAGCACTTATGCGAGCGTGGAGTTCAATGGATTTCCGCCGATAAAAACTTATTTCATGGAATAGCCAGATAAAATATATTTTTCTGCAACTTCTTATTGTTCACTGTGTCTAATTCTTCCATAAGGAGCGTTGCACACAGTGAACTTTTATTCAGATTATGTTGAAAACGGTACGGTTTATACCAACTACGAAGATTTAAAAAAGAATTTCAAAATTAAAGTTCCTGGGAATTTTAACTTTGCTTACGATATTGTTGACCGGTATGCGTCTCTTGCGCCTGAAAAACGCGCTATGGTTTGGTGTGATGACTTGGGCGGGGAAAAAATCTTCAGCTTCAAGGAGATTTCTGAAAAATCAAAGCAAACTGCGAACTACCTTGTAAAGCACGGAATCAAAAAGGGCGACACGGTAATGCTTATTTTGCGCCGGCGCTATGAATTCTGGTATTTTATTCTTGCCTTGCACAGAATCGGGGCGATTGCGGTTCCTGCCACAAACCAGCTTTTGACAAAAGATATTGAATACCGCACAAACGCGGCTCAAATCAAGATGATTGTCTCTTATGATGACGAGTCTGTTCAGAACAGAATTGACGAAGCTGTGCCTGCGTCTCCGAGCGTAAAAGAGCTTGTTACAGTCGGAAGTGCAAGAAAAGGCTGGGTGTCTTTTTATGACGAGCTTGAAAGCCTCTCAAAGGAATTTGAGCGCCCGTCCGGAGAAAACGCTACTCACAACGACGACATCATGCTTCTTTATTTTACTTCCGGAACCAGCGGAAACCCGAAAATGGTTGAGCACAATTTTGCTTATCCTCTCGGCCATATTGTCACTGCTAAATACTGGCAGAACGTTATTGACGACGGGCTTCACCTTACAGTCGCTGAAACCGGCTGGGCAAAGTCAGTATGGGGCAAACTTTACGGCCAGTGGATTTGCGGTTCTGCCGTCATGGTCTATGATATGCTCACTTTTATGCCTTCAAGAATGATGAACGTAATTTCAAAATATCGCGTTACAACTTTCTGTGCGCCGCCTACAACTTACCGCTTCCTTGTAAAGGCAGATGTGAGAAAATTCGATCTTTCCGCGCTTAAATATATTGTCACGGCGGGAGAGGCTCTTGATCCTGAGCTTTTTGAAGAAGTCTACAGATTTACAGGACTTAGAATGTTCGAGGCGTTCGGCCAGACTGAAGCGACTGTCATGATTGGCAATTTCCCGGGCATGACTCCAAAGCCGGGGTCGATGGGAAAAAGCGCTCCAGGCTATGACATTGAGATTGTGCGCCCGGACGGAACAAAATGCGAGCCGAACGAAAACGGCTCAATTATCGTTCGTCTTGACAAAGGAAGACCGTTCGGACTTTTCGCAGGATATTACAAAAACAAGGAGCTGACCGAAAAAGCTTTTGAAAACGGCGTTTACAACACAGGAGACATTGCCCGCGTTGACGAGGACGGCTACATATGGTTTGTCGGACGCAATGACGACGTAATCAAGACTTCTGGCTACCGCGTAAGCCCTTTTGAAGTAGAAAGCATTCTTTTGCAGCATCCTGCAGTTCTTGAATGCGCTGTTACAGGAGTTCCTGACGAGCGCCGCGGCCAGGCGATAAAAGCCACAATCGTCTTGAACGACAGCTTTGAGCCTTCAAGACAGCTCCAGCTTGAAATTTTTGATTTCATGAAGCGGAAAACGGCCGTCTACAAGCATCCGAGAATCATCGAGTTCGTAAAAGAGCTTCCAAAAACAATCAGCGGGAAAATCCGCCGCGTCGAAATCCGCGAAAAAGACAATGCGGACTAGCCGCGGACTAACCTCCGGCGTAAAAATCAGGCTGGCCAAAACATAAAAACGAAGTCTGGCCTGTAAAAACACAAAAAATACAGCGTTTTTGAAGTGAATTTTAATATTCATTTTCAAAATACGCTGTTTTTTTATTTTAAATTTTTGGACGAAGATTAATTAGAGCAGCCGGTCATTTTTTTGAGCTTCGCATTTTTAGCTCTTCTTATTAGCCCGGCGTTCCGCAGCTCGCTATCCGCTCGGTCCTACGGACCCGCCGCAGGCGGCTGCTTCATGCCGGCGTAGAGCCGGCGTAATTTTTCTGCGGTTTTATAAAAGATTATTCAAAATTTATCGAGCCTAAAAACTTTTCCTGAAACTGCGGAACAGCCGCAAGATTCACCTGGACGGAGCTTTTCTTTAGTCTCCTCGCTTTCTCCCGTAATTTCTGCGAGAACAAAAGCGCGCTTGCTCCTGAAAGAGAGGCATTCCCAAGCTGAACAACTTCGTTTCCTGAAATTTCCGGGAAAAGCCCGATTTCACGTGCCTCATTAAGATTTATCTTAGAGCCGAAGCCTCCTGCAATACAGAAAACCGGAGTCTTTTCTGTTTTTTCAAGCAGAAACTGCAAGCCAGTTTTTACTGCCGATTTTGCAAGCTGCAAATTTCTTATATCCTGCTGTGAAATATAAACTGCCGGAGTAAGCTCGATGCAGTCTTCTCCGTCTCCGAGTTTTGCCTTGCCGCGGATAATCGCTCCGTTTTTGTCTATGAATTTGTTTTTCAGAAAAACAGCCGCCGCGCTGATAAGTCCGGAGCCGCAAACTCCTTTCGCGTTTTTTTCGCCGATTACATGGTGTTTTAGCTGTCCGCCGGCATAGGAAAGCGAGTCAATCGCGCCGTCAACCGCAGGCATTCCGCAGCTTATGTTCGCCGCTTCAAACGCAGGGCCCGAGGCTGCCGCCGTGCATATTATTTTTCCGCTTTTCTCTTTGTTTCCTGGAATGTAAAGGCAAAGCTCGCTGTTTGTTCCAATATCGGCAAGTAAAAGCGGTGAGTTTTCATCAGTATCTTC
>CAVDRA010000168.1:0-4339 GCA_963611155.1 bacterium
GCCTTTAGATTGATAGGATGAGTACATTATTTTTACAGGCGTCTTGATCTCCGGAAAAAGCTTTCCGTCCGTCCAATAATTGAAATTCTGGGTCAGAAATTGTGAAAAGTCGTCTTCAGTTTCATAGCAGGAGCCGGAAGAAAAAAATGATATTCTATTTAAAAGCTGGTTTTCTGAAGTGAAGTCAATTTGCGAGAGAATGCTTCCGTTTGAGCTATAAAAGAAAACACCGGTCTTTTTGTTTAACAAACCGGAGATTGTATTATTTTTTAGACTACCATTATGCTCGCCGGTTTTGTACTGTCTATTTTTTTTGACATTTTTGCTGATATTTGAGTTGATTTTATAAATTTTTCTTATCTTGATGAAATTGTTCACTAAAAGCTCAGCTATTTTTTGGTCAGCGAAATCGTTTTTGCCGTCTTTTTTCACAAGAAAAATTCCGTCTTTTTTTTCAATTGAAATTTCATCTCCGGTTTCCTTGTCCTGTATGACTATCAGGCCGACATCGTTTTTGTATTTCGGGTTCAGAAGAGATGAATCAACGGATTTCTGTCTTGAAAAAGAATCGTTTGAAAAAAAGAATGACAGAATAAAAAGAACGGAGGAAAAACATAGGCATAAAAAAAGTAGTTTATTCAAGTCCTTATTTTTCATGTTTTTTTCCTCTCAAAAATCGCGCGCAGGCTGTGCCGGCTCCGAGCAAAAGAATCAAAGCGGGAAGCAGGATAAAATTAAAAATCAGAACAGCGTTTTTCATTGATGAGAATTTTTCTTTTTCTGTGATTTTATAAATAAAGCTGTTTGTATGTTTTTTTTCCATAAGCGATGCCAGCTGGTTTTCTCCCTGAAGCTTTAAGGTTTGAGTTACAAAAAAATCATAATTTCTGAAATCAATAGAATTTTCCTCAGAAGTAAAGCCTGTCATCAAAGACGAGAGAAAAAATTGATCGGGAATAAAAACAATATTCCCGTTTTTCGCGCCGACGACATAGCGCGCCGTTGTTTTTCCCGAGACCTTTGCTGATTTTGGAATTCTGAACGGGTCTGTTAAAAAAAGGCTTCCAAACGAAGGGGGAACCTCAGCGCTTTCCTGAAGCCATGCGTAACTCGTTGTGCATAAAAGCGGCTCGGCTCCATTGTACAAATCGAGCGGACTTGCCCAGAAAAGCGTGACGCCCTGCCCGGCTTCGCTCTGCGGCTGAAGAGAAAGCCAAAGCGGATAATTCATGACGACATATTCCGTATCGCTTCCCCCGCCGCTTGCCATCGTAAGCGGATAGCAGGAAATGTCTTCAACGAGCGAATTCTGAAGAGCGAATCCTTTTGAATTCAGATATGAAAGAAAGCGGTTGTTTTTTGATTTTGTGACTTTCCATTCTTCCTCAATCGATGTGTTGAACTGGCTTGTCATGATAAAAGCCCTGGTTCCTTTTTCAAGCGCTGACTCAAGAAGAGCTTCCTGCGCGGAATCAATTTTCTCAGATCCGAAAACCGCAATGAAATCTTGGGAGCCAAGTTTTTCGACAATATCAGCGTAATTGTCTTCACTTATTTTTACGGTTTCAAAACCTCTTGAGTTAAGCCACGGCTCAGCGTACATATAATCAGAGTCGAGATTCCGGCCGTTTCCGCAAAAAAGATAGGCGCGCCTTTTCTTGCCTGTGACCATCGTCTGAATTCTTTGCACAAGATCGTATTCAATATTTTGTGTTGAAAGGACAAACGGGATTATCGAGGACTTTTCGCCGTACTGAAGCAAAACAGCGGAGAAAACTGTCGTGTATTCAGTTTTGTTCGTTGTTGAAGAGCGGATTTGCTGTCCTTGAATACCTAAAGCCTTGAGTTTTTCGGCATCCGCATTCTGAATATTCAGTGTCACATCCGGAGAAGCGGAGCTGAATTCTGTCAGATACTCAGAAACGTCGTTTACCTGCGGATAAAGGTTCTTCAGCTCTTTTGAGCGGAAATAAGTTATTCTGAGCGGGGCTGAAAAATTCTTTATAAGATCTCTGCTGGCTTTTGAAACTGAAAACTGTTTTGAGGAGGAAAAATCATGCCGGAAATAAATTCTTGAGAATGAAAACGAAAGCAGAGCCAGAATCAGAAAAAACAGGGAGGCTGTCAGCTTCTTTATTTTCCGCGCGATTCTTTTGTATTCAAGAGAAATGGAAAGCAGGATTAGAGCGAAGGATGAGAATAAAAAATAAAGCGCGTTCCGCGAGTCAAAAATTCCTTTTGAGAATGAATCAAAATGCCAGGAAAAGCTTACGGCTCTGCATATAAACGAAAGAAAATTTCCTGTGCCTGTGTAAAGCGGAAGAAGATGTATAAAATTTACAGCGGCAAGCAGAAAAGATGTTATAAGAATCGAGACTGCCGGCGAGGATCTGCACAAATTAAATGAAAAAAACGCGAGGGAAAATGATGAGAGCGCAAAAAAAACGATTCCGAGAAAACTCAAAAAAAGCTGCCCCGCATCAATTTGCCCGAAAAAAGAGGCTGAGACAGGAATTGAAAAAAGCAGAATCACCGGAAAAAGGAAGGCCGCGGCCGCGGAGATTAAGAGCGAGATGTGCCGCGAAAAACTTGAAAAAGGAAGAGAATCATCTAAAAGAAACGGCCTTGCTCTAAGCGCAAGCAGAGGAACTGTTATTATCGAGATATAGGGAATCGAGTTGAAAAAAGGACGCAAATCTGTTGAGCCGACTCCCTCAACAAAAAATTTTGACACAAAAAAGAATCTGAAAACGCAAAAAAGAACTGTCAGAATTGAGGAAACGTAAAAAAGCGGATCTATAAGGAAATGGCGCAGTGAAATTCTGCAAAGCGAAGTTTTTATCAACTTTTGACCTCTTGATCAGTCTGTGTAAGACGGAAGAAAGCCTCTTCCAAAGATTTTGAATTTGTTGCGCCGGTTATTTGGGAAACCGTTCCGGAGGCGGCTATTTTTCCATGGCTCAAAATCAGAATGTCGTCGCAGAGAGCTTGCGCTTCCTGCATTATGTGCGTGGAAATTATTATTGTCCTGTTTTTCCGGAGTGATTTGACAAATGAGCGCATTTTTATTATTTGAGACGGGTCAAGCCCGCTCGCAGGCTCGTCTAGAATAAGCACAGACGGACTGAAAATCAGCGCCTGCGCAAAATTGACACGCTGTCTCTGCCCTTTAGAAAGCCTCTTGATTTTTTTGTTCATCAGCTCTTTTAGGGAAAGATTTTCGTAAAGTTCTTGCTCCAGTTTTTTTTTCACAGCCGGATTCTGCGGAGAATGAAGCTGCAGAACAGAGTCAAGATATTCAAAAACTTTATATTCAAGAGGAAGCTCAGGCTCTTCAGTTACAAAGCCTGTCAAATTTCTGACGCTTTCTGTTTCATCAAGCACGCTTTTCCCGTCAACAAAAATGTCGCCGGAAGTCGGAATATGGCGGGCGGAAATCGCTTTTAAAATCGTTGTCTTCCCCGCCCCGTTCGGGCCTAAAATTCCTGTGATCCTGCCTTCCCCGCACTCAAACGAGACATCTGAGACGGCGGGAAAATTTTTGTATTCTTTTGAAAAATTCTTTACTGAAACAGACATTTTTTTCAGTTTTTAGTCTTCAAAAGGAATTTCAAAATGCATTCTGTCGTGAGTGAGTTCTGCATTTGGATAAACCTGCCGTGCCTGCTCAAGCAAAAGCGGCAAATCTTTGTCCGTATAACGCGGGCTGTAGTGAATCATTGCCATTCGCTTTGAAGAAGAGTCTTTCGCAATTGTTGCCGCCTGCCGGCTTGTCATGTGTTTTTTTTCCTTTGCTTGGTCTTCGCAGTCGTCGGCAAACATTCCTTCACAGATTAGAAGGTCGCTCCCCTGAACTTCCCTTGCAATTGAGGGAAGGTAGAGAGTGTCTGTTACAAAGGAAAATTTTCTTCCGCTTCGCTTTTGGCCCATTACGTCTTCCGGCTTTATTGTTCTTCCGTCTTCAAGAGTAACTTCTTCGCCTTTCTGCAATTTTCCAAAAACAGGGCCTGGTTTTAAGCCAAGAGAAAGAGCTTTTTCTACGTTGAATTCTCCAGGCCTGTCGAGCTCTTCTAAGGTGTAGCCCACGCAGGTTTTTGTGTGCTGCAGCGGAAAAGCCCTTACATAAAATCCGTCTCCTGAATGGACAACCGTAGGAGCCGTAATTTCTTTTACGATAATCGGATAGTTTATGTACATATCAAGAACGCTTCTGCTTGTTTCTACATATTCCTTGATTTTTGGAGGACCGTAAATGTAAAGCGGTTCCTTGCGTTCAACCTGGGAATTAAGCATTAAAATTCCTGGCAGGCCTGTTACATGGTCTGTAACAGGCCTGCCA
>CAVDRA010000169.1:0-4320 GCA_963611155.1 bacterium
GGCAAGTAATGCTTCCTGGGAAGATGAAGGAAATTCTATAAGACAGATTGAAGTCGGAACAAAGCCCTCCTGCTGATAACATCTATTGAATTTTAAAGACATATATTTTATAATAAAATAATCATATTCATGGAGATGTTTGTACATGGAAAAGAAAATATATGTTGACGGAATGTTTGATCCTGATACAGCCAGCAAAGTTGGAGCTGCAGTGAAAGCTGTCGCAGGTGTAACAAGCTGCAATGCAAATTCTGACAAATCTCAGGTTCTTGTTGATTTTGACGAGAGTGTTGCAGGCATTGAAGATGCAATCAATGCGGCGATTTCTTCTGCAGGAATTACAGTTTTAGGCTAACAGAAGGGTTAAAAATGAAGCTTACAGTTCTTGATGGCCACGGTTTAAATCCTGGCGATCTTTCGTGGGATTGTGTAAAATCTCTTGTTGATGATTTTTCCGTTTATGACCGTTCGCCTCAAGAACTTGTAGTTGAAAGAATTGGCGACAGTCAGTTAGTTCTTTTGAATAAAGTGAATATCACAAAAGAAATTATTTTAAACTGCAAAAATTTGAAATATATCGGTGTTCTTGCGACTGGCTATAATGTCGTGGACACAAAAGCCTGCCGTGAAGCAGGAATTACAGTAACAAATATTCCTTCCTACAGCACAGAAGCTGTTGCCCAGCATGTTTTCTCTTTTATTTTAAATTTTTCAAATCAAGTAGAAAAGCATAATCAATCAGTTCAAAATGGTGACTGGATAAAAAAAACAGACTTTTGCTATTGGCTTTCACCTCTTTTCGAGCTTTCTGGAAAAACGCTTGGAATTTTCGGATTTGGCCATATCGGTCAGAAAGTCGCAGAAATTGCACACGCTTTTGGCATGAAAGTTCAGGTTTGTGTGCATAATGAAAATTCATTTAAGGGAAACGAAAAAGCAGTTTCTTTTGAGGAGCTTTTGAAGACATCTGATTTTGTAACACTTCACGCTCCTATGACAGCTCAGACATCAAAAATAATCAATAAAGAAACTCTGTCTTTGATGAAAAAGTCGGCATATCTTATAAATACGGCGCGGGGCGGACTTGTCGATGAATTTGCTGTAAGAGATGCTCTTGAAAACGCGTTGATTTCTGGATATGCGGCGGATGTAATATTAGACGAGCCTATGAGAGCTGACTGCCCTCTTTTTAAGGCAAAAAATTGCATGATAACGCCGCACCTTGCGTGGGCGCCGTTTGAGACGCGCAATAGGCTTCTTGGTATTGCGGTTGACAATATAAAAAGCTTCTTGGATGGAAATCCTATAAATGTTGTGAATTAATTTTTATATAAAAATTTAGAGGTACAAAAAAAATGGGAAAAACTATCGCACAAAAAATTTTTGATTCTCATCTTGTAGACAAGCCATTTCCTGGGACTTATGTCCTGAAACTTGACCGCGTGTTTTGTCATGAGATTACGACTCCTGTTGCAATCAATGACTTGGAAGCGCGCGGAAAAGATCGTGTTTTCGACCCGACAAAAATAAAGGCCGTGATCGATCATGTAACTCCTGCAAAGGACAGCAAGACTGCAACTCAGGGAAAGATTCTTAGGGATTGGGCTAGACGCAATAACATTAAAGATTTTTTTGACATTGGCGCAAATGGTGTTTGCCATGCGATTTTCCCGGAAAAAGGCTTCGTTCGTCCTGGATTCACAGTAATCATGGGCGACAGCCATACTTGTACTCATGGCGCATTCGGAGCTTTTGCCGCCGGAGTCGGAACTACAGATCTTGAAGTTGGAATTTTAAAAGGTGTATGTTCTTTTAAGGAGCCAAAAACAATTAAATTTGTCCTAAACGGAAAACTTAAGGACGGAGTTTATGCAAAAGATGTGATTCTTCATCTTATTGGAAAAATCGGCGTAAATGGCGCTACAAACTGTGTTGTTGAATTTACAGGTCCTGTTATTGACAATATGGGAATGGAAGAGCGCATGACACTTTGCAATATGGCTGTCGAAGCTGGCGGAACGAGCGGAATCTGTTTTCCAGATGAAAAAACCGTTGATTACCTTTGGGAATTTATCAAAGATGATTATAAGTCAAGAGAGGATGCTGTTGCTGACTATTCAAAATGGCGCGACGACGAAGATGCTGTTTACGAAAAAGTAATTACAGAGGATTTGTCTAATCTTGAGCCTGTCTGCACAATCAATTATAAGCCTGATCAGATAAAGAAGATTTCGGAGATGAAAGGAACTCATGTTGATCAGGTTTATATTGGTTCTTGTACAAACGGTCGCATTTCTGATCTTAGAATTGCGGCGCAAGTTTTAAAGGGACATCATCTTGCGGATGGAACTCGCGGAATAGTTTCTCCAGCGACACCTAAAATTTATAAAATGGCAGTTGACGAAGGTCTTATCGACATTTTCCTTGAAGCAGGATTCTGCGTAACCAACCCTACTTGCGGAGCTTGTCTTGGAATGTCGAATGGTGTTCTTGCAGAAGGAGAAGTTTGTGCCTCAACAACAAACAGAAATTTCAACGGACGAATGGGAAAAGGCGGCATGGTTCATCTTATGAGCCCAGCTTCGGCTGCCGCAACTGCAATTGCAGGCACAATCACAAATTCTGAATTTTTCAGAGGATAAAACGCACGGCGGTAATCCGCTTTGTCAAACAAAATAAAGGGGAAATTTTATGAAAGCATTCGGTGGACCGGTACTTTTTTTGGATCGCTCAGACATAAACACTGACGAAATCATTCCTGCAAAATATTTGACGGAAATTTCAAAGCAGGCATTGAAGCCTTATTGCCTTGAAGATCTTAAGCTTGAAGGTTTTGATGCGAAACGTGATGTTCCAGGCAAAAAAGTTATCATTACACGCGAGAATTTCGGCTGTGGCTCGAGCCGGGAGCATGCTCCATGGGCGCTTGAAGTGAACGGAATTTACACAGTAATTGCTCCGAATTTCGCGCGTATTTTCAGGCAGAATATGTATAACTGCGGTCTTTTGGCTCTGGAGATGCCAAAACGGGACATTGAGGAGATGTTCCACGTTTTTGCTGACAAAGACTGCGAGTGTAAAATCGAACCTAAAGACGACGGCACATGGAAAGTCAAACTGATCGCTGGTTCTCTTTCAAAAAGCTATCCGTTTAAGCTTGAAGGCTTCGAGAAAGCTCTGATTGAGAATGAAGGCTGGGTTGGCTACGCTGAGTCAAAATACTAGGCAGCTGAAGGGCTTTCTAAACGAAAGCCCTTTTTTTATGATTTTATTTTCTTTAGCTGAACTCATATTTGTCCTGTCTTTTCTAATTTTTCCTCCGCTTCTTAATGCTCCGAAAAGTGGCGCTCTTGTTCTTGATTTTTCAAAAGGGTATCCTTTATCGGTTTTCTCTGTTTTTCTTATTGCGCTTTTTATTTTTTTTATGGAAGAATATGAAAGCAAAATAAGTAAAAAAACAGCCAGCTTTGCCGAAATCGAAAAAAAATCCAGTGTAATCTCAAAAATAAGCATTGGAACTGTTTGTTTGGGCGTGGTTTTTATTGTTTCTGCCACGTTTAAGATTATCGAGCTGATTTCCAATGGGGCGGGCTTTGAAACCCAGAAGACAATTCTTCCGGAAACCGTGCCTTATTTCGTGAATTTTGCCGCAGGAACTTTTTTTTCCGCATTTTCGGAGGAGGTTATCTATCGTTATTACCTTCCAAAAGCGCTGAAAGAAAACTCAAAAATCCTAAGCCGCAACAAAATAAAGCCCTCAAAACAAAAATATTTAAGCCTGTTTTTCGAGTTTGCCTCTGTCTGTGTTTTTGCCCTAAGCCACCGCTACCTTGGTTTTTCCCCGGTTTTGAACGCGTTCTTTTCCGGTGCAGTTTTAAGAATCTGCATGATAAGATCAAACTCTGTGTTAATCCCATTTTTAGTCCATTCAGTCTATAATTTTTCTGTTTTTATTTTTGCCTGGCTTATCGGATAAAAAGCTAGTTTTTAAAAACCGACTCTATTTTTTTTAACGTCCACCCGCTGATTTCATAAACCGCGTTTATTGAGCTGAGCGGATTTAAAGACTGCAGCGCAGGTTCTGATGAAAAAATCTTTCGTGCGCAAATAAAGTTTTCATCATCCGTTTCCTGAAAAGACATGACTGAAACCAGGCCGCTTCCATCCTCTATCCGCAATGATGAATAAGGCGATGAAAAATCAAAAGAAGCGTCACTTGCGCTTCCGTGGCGCAAAGCCAGCAAGGCCGCTTCTGCTGATTGAAAGCCATTTTCCGTATTTGACAAAGAAAATGCGCCGAAAGAACCTAAGCCTTTAGAT
>CAVDRA010000170.1:0-4316 GCA_963611155.1 bacterium
GTTCATAATTCAGACGGAAGCGAAGAAAAAATTGACATCTCAAAATATGCAGCCGACGAGACGACAGGCGAAAAAACAGTCGGAATCTCGCTGCGTGATTATCCGGACATAGAAAGCCTTGTAATCAGAAACAGAAACACAGGAACGCAAGTTTTAGTTTCGCCGATTTCTCTTTATGACGAGAAAAAAAATCTTGGATACACAGCGGTAAATCCAATAAGCGAGGCAGGAGACGCAATTATAAAATACGAGGGGATTACAATCAAACGCCCGACAAACAAGATTGACGATGTTGTGCCGCATGTTACGTTGAATGTGAAGCAGCCGACCGAAAAAACCGCGACCATAAATATTTCTCCTGACAAAGATTCTGCAAAAAACGCTTTGATAGAATTTGTCGGAAAATACAATCAGGTTTTGGCAGAAATCAATATTCTAGGCGACAATAAACCGGAAATCATCTCTGAGCTTGACTATCTTTCACAAGATGAAAAAGAAGCGGAGGAAAAAAAGCTTGGAATGTTTCAAGGCGATTTCTCTCTCACGAACGGAAAATCATCTTTACGATCGATTGTGTCAGGAAGCTACCGATGGAACGAAAATGCAACCATAACAATGCTCAATCAAATCGGAATTTCGAGCAGAGCTTCCGGAAGCAGCGGTGGCTATAATGCGTCGCAAATGCGCGGTTACCTTGAAATTGACGAGAAAAAGCTCGACTCATCGCTTGAAAACGACCTTGATCAGATAAAAAATCTATTCGGATACGATTCTGACGGAGATCTCGTGATTGACTCAGGAATCGGCTACGCGCTCGACAAACAGCTTACAGCCTGGGTCCAAAGCGGCGGAATAATCGCTACAAAAAACCGGAATTTAGACACTCAGATAAAAGCATCGGAATCAAAAATAAAGAAACTGGAAACTCAGCTCGCTTCAAAAGAGGCGAACCTAAGAAGCAAATACGGCCAAATGGAAGGCACTCTAAATAGCCTGAACGCACAGTCAAGCACAATAAGCAATTTTGCAAATAGCGGAAAACAATAGTATAATCATCAAAGGCAACTGCCGATAATTTCTATACAGAAATTTGAGCTTTTAGGATGTGTGAATTATGGAATTTTATGTTAACAGCGAAAAAATCGACATAGAACTTGAAAACGAGAAAACAATCGGTGATGTTTTAAGGTCTTTTGAAGAAGAATGTGAAAAGAACAATGCGACAACAATAAAAATCACCTTGAACGAAAACACAGTCAATGCAGACCAATTTGATGAAATATGCAAAAAGCCGATTGCTGAAGAAACGAAACTAGAATTTGTGACAATCTCACAGGCAGATATACAAAACATGTTTCTTCAGGAAGCTTCAGACTGCGAAAGTCTCGCAGAAAAAATACAAGAGCTTCCAGGAAAACTTCAGGCTGGCAAAGACAAGGAAGCGAACAATCTTATCACAGTTCTTGCTGATTTAATCGGCAGATTCTGCCACACAGCCTCTCTTTCGGCCCTTTTTCCAGACATCTACGGAAATTTACAAATTGACGGCAAGCCGCTCGGCGAATTCTTTTCGGATTTCTTGCAGATTCTGAATGATTTTGAAGGCGCGCTCAACTCAAAAGACACTGTTTTAATTGGAGACCTTGCTGAATATGAAATCAGTCCGCGTCTAAAAGCAATTGCAGATTCAATCAAGGATTTATAATGACAGGAAACACAGGCTCGACAATTCTTGCAAGGCAGGAAGTAGGACAGAACATTTTCTCAATAATAATAATCGTTTCCATAGTTGTTCTTGTTGTTGTCTGCGCAATTCTCAGTTCAAAAATTCTGTCAAAATATTTCAGATCGCCAGCATATCTCGAAAAAAAGAAAAAACGCCCGACAACTCAGAAAGATTTGAACACAGTCGCACAAGCCTGCCATCTTGAAAAAGACGAAAAAGATGTGCTGACCGATTTCTGCAGGCGAAATAGGACTCCGAACATTCTTTATCTCGTAAAAGAATTTTCTGCTTTTGATTCTCTCCTAAAAGAGCTCTTTCAAGAATATGGCTCTGAATCCGACGAGAATAGAAAAAGCAGTATTTTTTCGCTCAGAAAGAAAATTTCCAGCGTCTACAACAAAAAATACGTGATAAAAAACACAAAGCTGCTCGATGCCGGAACAGGATTTATCTACACAAAAGCGAAAGGTTTTCATTACAGGCTTGTTCTTGCGGAAAATCTTATTGACGGAATGGTTATTGACATTCCAGACGAGCTGAATACAGAAACTGACTTTCCCAAGCCGCTCGAAAAAATATCCCTTGTTTTCGAAGCTAAGGACGGCTCCCCTTATACGATTGAGTCGCGGCTTGTTCGCTTTCAGCAGGGAAAAGACGGAAAACAGCAGATGATTGCGGCCCATACAGACAAAATTGCCAATCTTCAAAAACGTGAATATGAACGCGCAGACATCGATTTTCCATGCAAATTCAGCTCAGTTAGAATTGAAATCGAAAAGAAAGGCAAAAAAGAGCGTACGGTCTTTAAAATTTCCGAAAAATATTATGACGGAAAGCTTGAGGATGTTTCATCCGGAGGCTGCAAGCTTTCAACAAGTCTTCCGATAAAGGCAGGCCAAAACATAAATATAAAAGGTCCGTTCAACAAAAAGCAGACAGATTCCGCTATTGGAGTCATTGCCAGAACAACAAAAAAAAGCGAGGATACATTTGTTCTTCACATAAAGTTCATAAAAATTGAACAGGCTGTCGCAAACAGAATTAATGCTATGGTAATCCATTATGATGACTAAAATGGTTTTTACTGAAAAATAGGCAAGCAAAATACAGGTTTTAACATATGCAAGTTTTAGAGCTTTCAAGAATTTCTACAGACGCCACATACATTTACTACAGAAGAAATTATACAGCTTTTGCGGTTTTGCAGATGCTGTCAAAAACAACCGAGATTAAAATTTCATTCACAATCGAGGTCGGACCGCTAGGAGACAAAAACATCTATGTTGACATTGACCCTTCGGCTGATATTGATTATCCTTTGATTCCAGTAAAATCAGCCTTAAAGGCTTATATTCTAAAAATGGATAATGAAGGCAAATTACCGTGCGAATGAATTTTCAAACAACTTCTGCAGAAGAGACGATTGAACTTGGCAGAAAAATCGGCTCTTTCCTGAAAGGCGGAGAAATTTTCGCGATGCAGGGAACTCTTGCGGCTGGCAAAACAACAATCACAAAGGGAATCGCTCAGGCGCTGAACGTCAAGGATGAAATCACAAGCCCTACTTTCTGTCTGATTTCAGAATACGAGGGGAAAATTCCGCTTTATCATATGGACGTTTACAGGCTTAATGACGGCGAAGATTTTATTAATCTCGGCGCAGAAGACCTGATTTACGGAAAAGGCGTCAGCATTATTGAATGGAGCGAGAAAATCATGGACGAGCTTCCAAAATCGACGATAATTCTAAAGATTGAGCCAATAGAGGGAACAACAAAAAGAAAAATCGAAATTGAAAACTGGCCTTACGGAGAAATAAAATAAACAAAAATGAAAGCACTTGCAATTGATTCCGCGGCTGCCAATATGGTTATAGCCGCAAAAAATGATAATCTGACGGCCACAGTTTCCTTAGATTTGGGCCAGAAACAGTCGCAGAAGATTCTTCCAGCGATTGACTACGTTTTAAATGAAGCCGGACTAAAAGCAAAAGACCTTGACTACACTGCCCTTTGCGCAGGACCGGGAACTTTCACAGGGCTCAGGCTCGCTTTTTCAGCTCTCAAAGCAATTGAGCTTTCATGCAATGTTCCGGTTTACGGAATTCCAAGTCTTGAGGCCTACGCCTTTCCATTCAGAAATTTTCCGAAACAGATAATTTCAGTAATTGACGCAAAGAAAGACCAGTTTTTCGCAGCTGTTTACCGCGGAGAAAAAACAGAAATGGAAGCTGAAGACACAACTGCGGAAAAGGTTCTTTCAAAAATCGATAAAAGCGAAGAAATCATCATCGCAGGTCCGGATGCGAAAATTTTCGGGGAGAATTTAAAAAAACTCGATCCGAACCTCAAAATATTCTGGACTGAATTTGCGCCTCTTCCGACAGGTTCCTTATTTACGATTGCCGAAAGCATGATTGAGCAAAAAAAAGAACCGCTTGCAGATTACAGCGGTCCTGTATATATCAGAAAATCAGAAGCCGAGCTTGCGCTCGAAAGCAAAAAATAATCTTATTTTTTTTCAAGGAGATCCGCCAAAGCTTCAAGCGTGACGCTTCCTGCGGCGGCTTCTTTGTTCTGTCTCTGAATAT
>CAVDRA010000171.1:0-4248 GCA_963611155.1 bacterium
CGGATGACTCGTCAAGCTCGTCTGGCTCGTCAACCGGGGCCTCGGCAAGCGAGGACAGTTCATCGACAACATCCCTTTACCGATACGGAGCCGCTTCGGACTCCGATTTTTCGGACGGCGTTCTTACCGCGTTTGACAACAGCACTCAAACGCTTTCTTTCTATAACACAAGCGGCGGTTCCGGCTCGCTAAAGCCATACCTGATGTATTATCCGACAGAGCTCGATCAGGAAAGCGGCTCTTACGTTTTCCAGGCGAAGGTGAACAACACTGATCTTTCTGGAAAAGTCGGAATCGGTCTTGTCGGAGTAAAATCTTCTTCAGTGGCAGACGGCTATGCTTTCCTTACAGCAGCCCAGAAAATTCGCTATGGAAAATCTTCAACACTTGATGAAAACTGCACAAATGACGGACAGGGGTTCAACACTGTAGATACTTCTTTTTCAACCTCAAAAGTAACCAGCGGCACCGACTATATTTTCAGAATCACTGTTGAAAGCGGAGCTGTAACTTTCGACATTCTCGACAGCGAAGGAGCGACAGCGCTTGCCACAAAAGCCTCGAAGCTCTCAACTTACTTCACAACTTCCGACTCGGTTTACTTTGCTCTCGGAAGTATTTCCGGAACCACTTCAAACACAACATGGTCAGACATAAAAGTGACTGTAGACGGCACAGAATACAGCATTGACACAATCGAAGACATTCCGGACATGTCGGAGCTTACTTTGAGCGCAACAGAAGCTGAAGTGAACAAGGGAGCTACAAGCACAGGAATCACATACACTGCGCTTGCCAAAGACGGAAGCGAAGCAAGCGTGACAGTAGAGTCTGGCGACACAAGCGTGGCCACAGTTTCTGCGTCTGACGGAACAATCACAATCAACGGAATTGCCGCAGGCGCAACAACAATCACAGTGACAAATGACTCAAACACATCGCTTTCTGAGACAATTTCAGTCGCAGTTCTCGCATTCAACGACACAGACCCGACATACAGCGGAATCGGCTTCTATCCTGCAAACGAAGCGGCAGCGGCTTTTGAGGACGGCGAGCTTAAAATTTCAGGTTTCGACTCAACACCGGAGCTTGTAAGCGGCGGATCTATAAAAATTTATGACTCAGACGGAAACCTGGCGGATTCAATCGCATTCGAAGACGAAACCCAGACAGTCTGGAGCGGAGTTACGCTCAACGTAGAAGACCAGCTCGTCCGCGCAACAGGCAACGCGCTCTACATCACACCTCACATCGGCGCGCTTGAATATGGAGAAACTTACTACGTCGCAATTCCAGACGGCTTTGTTACAGGAACAATCGGCGGAATAGAATTCGAAGGACTTACAAACAACGCTTCAAACACACAATGGAAATTTACTGTTAGAAGCGAGCCAAGCGTTTCAACAAGCATCACTGTAAACAATGCCGAAGATGCGACAGATCAGGACTTCAGGACTGTGCAGGGCGCTCTTCTTGCAATCGGCTCAAATTCTGGAACTTACACTGTAACAATCGAGCCTGGAACTTACTATGAGGACTTGTATTTTGCCGGAAGCGCGACTGTAATTCTCCACGGAAATTCTGAAAAAGACTACAGCACAGGAGAAGACGGAGACGTAATCATCAGCTATACAAACGCGACTTGCATCAACTCTGCTGAAAAAACAAGAAACGTTCTTTCAATCGTCGGCGGAAACTTTGTTCTCGAGAATCTTGAAATCATAAACACTTTTGACCGCGCTGTTTACGGAACATCGGACGGACAGGCAGAGGCGGTCGGATTTGCGACAGGCTCAAGCGGCACTCTCGCTGCTTACAACTGCTCGTTCAAGTCTCACCAGGACACAATCAGAACAAGCGGAAAGGCATGGTTCTACAAGTGCTACATCGAGGGCGACACAGACTTTATCTGGATGGAATCTGACGGAATCGTTCTTCTTGCGGAGAAATGCACAATCAAGTCTGTTTATGACGAAAACGCCGGAAGTTCTACTGCTTACATCACAGCTCCAAGAATGACAAAGGCAAGCTCGGTCGGAAAAGGCCTTGTAGTCTATAATTCGGCAGTAACTGTCGAATCAGGCGAGACTTCTTACCTCGGACGCACACCATGGACAAGCGGCTACTACAGCCAGGCCGCATTTATCAACACAACTCTTGAAGGCGAAGGCACAATCAATGCTGACTGGTACAACGAGTCAATTTCAGACGATATTGATGACAAATATGTCGGATGGAAAATCTACGGCGTCACAAACGGCGGCACAGAAGTCAGCTCGGCTACAAATGCGGCTGTTATCACAGACGAAGACTTTATTTCTGATGAATATTCAGGACGCGAGACAATCCTTAACAGAATGCTCTCAGTAAGCAGCCTTTCATTCTCGAAAGACTCGTCAAAATATTGGGATGTCGCAAGCCTTGCAAGCGATAGAGGCTGGAGCGTAACTGAAGACACTTCAAGCTCAACATTGGACGATGAAGAGGAGACGGATTCCACCACATACGACTTTACAAGCAGCTTTGACGAAATATCGGGCACAACATCAACGCTCGACAGCGGAATTATACTTGACGCTGAAACTGTTTCAGGCGCGAATTTCAAATATGATTCCGGCAATAAATGCCTTACAACATACAACGGAATCATTAGTGTTCCTGTAACAGGCGCTTGCACGCTGACTATTTCCTGCCATAGCTACAATTCAACGTACATCGGAATCGTAGGCGACGAGTCCACAGAGGCGATAAGCTCGTCTAGCAGCACAGAGCTCACTTACAGCTATACTGGAGACTCTGGCTACGTAAAAATTTCCACAACGGATTCCAGCAAGGTTCTTTACATCTACACGATTACTGTGACTTACTAGAACCTTTTACATTTACGCCGGCAATTATGCCGGCATTTATACCGACAAGCGTAAAAAAAACAGGCGGCTTTCCTGATTCAAAACTCAAGGGGGCCGCCTGTTTTTTATATTTTCCCCCGAAGCAAGTTTTCACGTTTGCTTCAGGGGAAAACAGATTAGCAAAGATTTATTCTATCGAATAGAAACTTTAGTTCGTATAAGTAACGGTTACAGATGGTGTGTAAGCTTGTGTTGAAGATGATTCACACCCAAATACTAATGTTGCTTCATCTCCTGTATAAGCAAATGCATAAGTTCCTGTTTTATCTGTTGTAGTTGTGCAAGACTGTGACTCCACATCAAATGAGCCGGTTCCTTCTGAAACAGTTGCGGTAATGTTTCCAGCAGAATAACAAGACCCTGTAAATGTAACAGTGCAGTCTCCTGAAACTTTCAAAGTCAAAGTAGCTCCATTCTTAATAACCCAGCCATAGTCATGACTTTCACCACCACTCATTGCAAAGCCTTTGCCGGCAAGCGTGTAATTTACGAGTGTTTCGTAATCTGAAGCAAAGTTGTATTCACCTGAGGCGTATGCTGTTTCTGTTGATGCTTCAACTGTAACCGTATAACTTCCGTATACTCCGCTTCCGTCGAGGGCGGTTGCTTTTATTGTTGTTGTACCTGCTCCCTGACCTGTTACAACTCCGTCTGCTACGGTTGCAACTGCAGTATCGTCAGAAGTCCATTTTACGCTCTTTTCTGTTGCTTCATCCGGGCTTACCGTAGCTGTAAGAGTAACAAAATTTCCGACTGTGATTGTACCGCTTGTCGCATTGTCAGAATCCGTTACAGAAATTGAAGTTACAGATGTAAAGCTGTCAAGAGACTCAACTTTAACACCGTGAATCCAGCCAGCACCAGTAAATGTTATAGTAACTGTTCCAGCAGATTCTGTTAAATAATAAGAAGATGGAGAAACTTCGCCGCCGTCTGATGTAACTTTTGTTGAATCATAAGTTGCAAGAGTGTTTGTTCCGTCAGATACAGTGCAAGGCGCACCACTTCCATACTGACAGCCCAAAAGCGTGATTTTTGACATTCCGCTTACGGTAATTGCGATTGTGTCGCCATCAGAAGCTGCAAGTCCATGACCTTTGCCATCATTTTCAAGACCTGTTGCTACAACAAATCCGTCAGAAGATGTATAGACTTCGTCTGTGACCGTAACGTCCACAAGACTGTATGTTCCGCTTGCGCCAGTCGCCTCTTCCTCTTCGTCCCAGGTTGCTGTGAAGTCGCCTGTTTTTGTTACTTTAATTTCAGTAATGTAATCGTCGCTGCCATAAAAACGTTGTTCCAAATTTCCATCCAGTTTGCAGGATCTGTTCCCTTGTTG
>CAVDRA010000172.1:0-4216 GCA_963611155.1 bacterium
TTAAAAAGAAGGCTGGTCGCAGTGATTGTCTCTCCGCCGCTTTGGGTCAAGCTTACGTTTCCCTCCGCAAAAATCATGTCTGTGGCGCGGTTATAATTTACAGTATCAGCAGTGATTGCCGTCGTGTTTTTTCCCCTGGCAACGGAAATTTTCACGTCGCCAGTAAGGACAATTGAGTCTTCCCCAGATTTTTCGTCCTTTTTGTACTCGGACTTTTGCGCGCTTTCAATCGTGATTACAGATTTTTCATCATCGTCCGCGGCAAAAGCCTGAAACGCAAAAAGAGAGAAAACGGCAAATAAAAAAACAAGACTTTTTTTTATCATCAGCTTTTAATTCAATTTTCGCATGAAAAGCAAATCCGCCTGAAAATTTAGGCGCGCACAGCTTTTGCCAAAGTTTCCCCGACAAATTTTCCGGTGTAGGATCCGGTTTTCTGCCAGCGAGAGGCAACTTCTTCCGGAGTGCCTGTGTCAACGACAGTTCCGCCGCGGTTTCCGCCTTCTGGTCCAAGATCAATCAAAAAGTCAGCCTGGGCAATAACGTCAAGATTGTGCTCAATCATCACAACCGTATTTCCTTTGTCAACAAGCTTCTGAATCACTTCCATCAGAACCTTAACATCGGCAAAATGAAGCCCGGTAGTCGGCTCGTCAAGAATGTAGAGCGTCTTTCCTGTTGAAGGACGGGCAAGCTCCGACGCGAGTTTCACACGCTGCGCTTCACCGCCGCTCAAGGTAAGAGCGTTCTGACCAAGCTGAATATAGCCCAGACCGACATTTTTCAAAGTCTCAAGCTTCCTGGAAATATGAGGAATCGAACTGAAAAAATCCGCCGCCTCCTCAATCGTCATATCAAGAACATCAGAAATATTCTTGCCTTTGTAGCAGACATCAAGAGTTTCCTGATTGAATCTTTTTCCGTGGCAAACATCGCACTGAATGAAAACATCCGGAAGAAAATTCATCTCGATTGTCAAAGTTCCAGCCCCCTGGCATTTCTCGCATCTTCCGCCTTTCACATTAAAGCTGAACCTTCCGGACTTGTAGCCGCGCGCCTTTGACTCCTGCAGGGAAGCGAACAGTTCTCTTATAGAATCAAAAACGCCGACATAAGTTACAGGATTGCTTCTCGGAGTGCGCCCGATCGGGCTTTGATCGATGTTTATGATTTTATCGATATTCCCGGTACCCTCAAGCGAGCCGAATTTTCCTGTTTTATAATCGGTTCTCATGATTTTATTGCTAACAGCAGGATAAAAAACATCGCTGAGCAAGGTGGATTTTCCGCTTCCGGAAACTCCTGTTATGCAAGTGAAAGCCCCGAGAGGAATCTTCACTGAGACATTTTTAAGATTATGCTCTTCCACGCCGTTCAGGCAGATAAAATTTCCGTTTCCCTTTCTTCTCTCACGCGGGACAGGCATGTAAAGTTTTCCGCTCAGATACTGTCCGGTAACGCTCCGCTCAACTTTCATGACCTGCTCTGGAGTTCCTGACGCAATAACCTCGCCTCCATGAACGCCAGCCCCGACCCCCATATCAACAAGCCAGTCGGCAGTCCTCAAAGTCTGCTCGTCATGCTCGACAACAACAACAGTGTTTTTCAAGTCGCGCAGATAAGTCAAAGTCTCCACAAGACGCTCGTTGTCGCGCTGATGCAAGCCGATGCTCGGCTCGTCCAAAATATACATGACGCCGGTAAGTCCGGAGCCGATCTGTGTCGCAAGCCTGATTCTCTGCGCCTCTCCGCCGGACAAAGTTCCAGCCGAACGCTCCAATGTCAGATAATCAAGGCCGACATTATTCAAAAAATTAAGTCTTGAATTAATTTCTTTCAAAATTTGGGAAGCAATAAGATTCTCAGTATCGCTCAGCTTCAAATTCTTAAAAAATTCGATTGTCTCCGCAACGCTAAGCGCGCACAAGTCGATGATATTTTTTCCGCCTATTGTAACGCCGAGAGCTTCCATTCTAAGACGCTTTCCATGGCAGCTCGAGCACTCAGAAACAGACATGAATTTCTCTTCGATTCTCTGTCTTTGGCTCTCGCCCCATGCCTCATTATGCCGCCGCTTCATTTCCGCGATTATTCCAACCCACGGCCGATTATATTCTGAAAATCCCTCGCCGCTTTGCTTTCTGTAAACCCAATGGATATTTTTTGAAAGATCCCCGTTCCATAAGCTGTCAAACTGATTTTCAGTCAGATCTTTCAAAGGAGTATCAAGACTCCATCCGTTCGCATCCGCAATCGCGCCGAACATCGACTGAACCCATTCGCTGTCAGGATTAAAAAACGGAAACGCTCCTTCGTTAAAGCTTTTTGACTTGTCAGGAAGGATTTTTTTCTCGTCCCATTCCATTTTCTCGCCAAGCCCAGTACATTCCGGACAGGCTCCAAAAGGATTATTAAATGAAAAAAGACGCGGCTGAAGCTCCGGAATTGAGATTCCACAGTTCGGGCAGGCATTTTTCTGGCTAAAGAAAACTTCCTCTTCATGATAGCCCTTCTCGCTTGAGTCTGGAATTCTCCGCAGCACAACGAGAATTCCGCCGGCGCTTTCAAGCGCAGTTTCAACAGACTCCGCAAGACGGTTGCGCGACTCTTCCTTTACCGCAATGCGGTCGACAACAATTTCAATTGTGTGCTTTTTCTGCTTGTCAAGCTTAATAGTGTCGTCAAGCTCCGCCATAACGCCGTCAATTCTAGCGCGCATAAAGCCCGATTTTTTCGCGTCATCGATTATTTTCTGATGCTCGCCTTTTTTCCCGCGGATCACAGGCGCAAGCAAAGTTATTCTTGTTCCGTCTCCCCAAGCCATAATCGAAGAGATAATCTGATCTACGCTCTGCTCCTTGATTTCGCGTCCGCAGCCTGGACAGTGCGCGTGTCCCGCGCGCGCAAAAAGAAGCCTGTAATAGTCATAAATTTCCGTGACAGTTCCCACTGTAGAACGCGGATTGTTATGTGTAGTCTTCTGTTCAATGGAAATCGCAGGAGAAAGTCCCGCAATCGAGTCAACATCAGGCTTGTCCATGCTTCCCAAAAACTGCCTTGCATACGACGAAAGGCTTTCCATATAGCGCCGCTGGCCTTCCGCAAAAAGCGTGTCAAAAGCAAGCGACGACTTTCCAGAACCGGAAAGCCCTGAAATCACAACAAGCTTGTTGCGCGGAATCTCCACGCTGATATTTTTTAGATTATGCTCACGGGCGCCAGAAATAACAATTTTCTCGCCATCGACTTTGTTAATATCCATAACATAAAATTATAACAAAAATAAAGATGTTTAGGAATTAGAACAAAAAAGCCCGAAATCAAACCAGGAAAAAGCAAAAGCCAAATCTTTTTTTTCAGGACGGAGTTTTCCAAGAGCAGCCAATGCCCGCACAACGTTGCAAAATGCCAAAAACAATGCCCAGCTTTCCGCGGTTCTGGCTATGCGCCAGATTGCTCCACTCCGATTCTCTGCGTTCCGCAACGCGCTCTGCGCGCCGCTACAATCTGGCGTAGCAAGTCCTAAGCAAAAAGCTTCTTTCCCGCTGGCCAGAACTCAGTCCAGGGGCCGACAAAAAAAATAGCCAAGGATTCTGTTCCTTGGCTAGACTCTAAAAACAACCGATAATTTTTTTTAGCCTCTACGGGAGTCGGACCCGTCTCTCCACCTTGAGAGGGTGGCGAACTAAACCGATATTCGAAGAGGCCGCTTTACAAGCGATAAAAAAAGCTGACTTTCCTTGTCAGCTTTAGTTCCCCAAGGAGGATTCGAACCCCCACAGTCAGAACCAGAATCTGAAGTGCTACCATTACACAATCGGGGAATGTCTGATAAATAGAATATATAATTTTTTAGTGATAAAGTCAATAATCTTATCGTGAATATATTAAAAAAAATTACTTTTTTTCTGCAGAATTCTCACTGAGTTTTAAAGCAAAAGTCAGTGAGAATTTTTTAAAACTCACTGACTTTTAAACCAAAACTCAGTGAGAATTTTTTCACATAAACATGTATAGTGACCTTTAAAAAGTAGCATAGAAAAAACAAAAAAAGGGCAGATTCCGACAAACAAAACAAGAATCTGCCCTTATAGAATTAAGATTTGACAACTAAATGATAATATGTATAGTAGATTTTGTCAACTAAAACCTCAGTTTTATGTCAAAAAATATACCATTCCCTTTCTAGAATATCGGCTCCAGAAGCTATATATTT
>CAVDRA010000173.1:0-4166 GCA_963611155.1 bacterium
ACGCGGAAGAACAGCTTATGAGGACGGAGATAATTTTGTGGCGGTTGCCGGATCCACCTTCGGAAACGGAGCTGTAAAGCTTGTTCTGATTGAAAAAGAGAATCTTGAAATTGCCGCGCAAAGCGCGGAAACTCTTTCAGAGCTTTCAGTTCTTGTTGAAAAAGATGGAAACTATTACTGCACAGTTCAGAACGGGAAAAATTTCTATATAGCAAAATACAATAACAAGCTGGAGAAGCTTGTTCAGTCCCCAGTCGCAGTAAAGTCCGCAACGCCACTCACAATAACCCCAAAAGGAATCCTTGTATGCGCGGCTTCAGGAAACCCTGCGATATTGACCCTTGATAAGCTGACTTTAATCGGCGAAGGCTCTGCGGCAAAAAACGCAAAGTAATTTGAAATCTTTCAAAAAAAAACGGCCTGAAAAATCTTACAGGCCGTTTTTTTGAATTTGCTATTCATTTTGCTTGCAGAAGAATTTAGTTCTCGTCTTCGCGGGCTTTGTTTTCAAATCTTGTGATTGAGCTCAAGAACAAGAGCGGCACATCTCCAATCGGACCGTTTCGCTGTTTTGCCACGATAAGCTTTGCGTCTTGAACCGGCTCAATCTCGCCCTCTTCTGATTTTTTCCGTTCTCTGTGAATAAACATTACAACATCCGCATCCTGCTCGATTGAGCCTGAGCCTCTAAGCTGAGCCAAAGTAGGCTCATTGCCCTCAGCATCCCGGGCAACCTGGCAGAGCGCCACAATCGGAATGTGAATTTCCCTGGCAAGCGATTTCAATGATTTTGATATTTCGCTGACCTGCTCGTAAACAGGAGCGGTCGGATTTTCTGTTGAGATAAGTCCTATGTAGTCAATAAAAATAATTTTCACATCATGATTCGCCTTCAGTTTTCTTGCTGTAGCGCGAAGGTCAATCAGCTGCATGTTAGGCGTGTCAACAATATAAAGAGGCGCGTCATAACATCTTCCCGCCGCATCATTGATTTTCTGGAAATCGCTCACCTGAAGCATTCCGTTTCTGAGCTTGCTTCCTGGAATACGCGCATTTTCAGACAAAAGACGCTGGCCGATCTGCTCGTAAGACATTTCCAATGAGAAAAATCCGCATGGAATTTTTTTCACGACGGAAATATATTCCATCATATTAAGCGCCATAGCTGTCTTTCCCATTGAAGGGCGCGCACCGATGATAATCAGCTCTGAGTCCTGAAATCCCGATGTCATGGAGTCCAGCTTGGAGAAGCCTGTAGGAATTCCTGTATAGTTTGAGTGGTTCTTATAATTACGCTCGATCAAGTCCACCGTCTGTGGAACAATCTCGCCCATTGTGTGAATTGCTGTTGTCTCGTCATTTTCAGCGAGAGCCATGACTTTTCTCTCGGCTTCATCAAGAATTTGCTTGCTGTCCCGTGTCTCGTCATAGGCCGCCGCCTTCATCTCAGATGATATTGTAATAAGATTTCGTCTTGTTGCGCGGTCAAAAACAATCTTCGCATAATATTCAATATTTGCAGATGTCGGAACAACGTCTGTAAGAGAGGCTATGTAGGCGGCTCCGCCTGCTTTTTCAAGTTCTCCGCTTTTTGAAAGCTCACTTATTAAAGTCAGCGTGTCGCATTTTATATCCCTCGTGAAAAGGGAAATCATTGCCTTGTAAATAATCTGGTTTTGCTGTGAATAAAAATGCTCTTTTTTTAAGAAAGTAACAATCGAATCTGCGCATTTCCAGTCAAGGAGCATCGCTCCAAGTGTCGCCATCTCGGCATCCGCATTATGCGGCGGCACAGTGTCTTTTAAAATCTCGTTCATAAAGCCCTAAAGTAGAAAAAAAAAGCCAGAAGAAAAAATCCTTCCGGCTTTCGTAATTAAAAATCCGCTAGAAAACTACTCTGATTTTTCCTCAGAAACAGTTTCCTGAGCAGGAGCTTCCTCTTTTGCTGGCTTTTCAGCTTTTTTTGCAGAAGCGACGCTGTCTTTAGACTCCTGAGCTTTTACAGCAATCTTAACCTCTGCTGTAGCAGCTTCGTAAAGATGAATCACACAGTGGAAATTTCCAACTGTTTTAATTGTCACGCCAGGAATTTCAATTCTTTTGCGCTCAATTTCAAATCCATTTTTGTTAAAATATTCAGAAACTGTAAGAGAAGTTACAGAACCGAAAAGTTTTCCGTTTGCTGCCGCTGGCAAAACAAACTCAACTGTTGTAGCTTCAAGTTTTTCTTTAAGGCTAGCAGCATCAGCTCTTTTCTGCACTTTCCGTGCTTCAATCTCTTCTTTCCTTGATTCAAAATAGCTTACTGTCTGCTCATTGTACGGAACAGCATACATATGAGGGAAAAGATAGTTGCGAGCATATCCGTTAGCAACATTTTTTACATCACCCATTTCTCCGAGTGATTTTACATCTGTATTAAGAATTACTTTCATTTCAAGCTCCTATTGAAATAGATGCTTTGCGTTACCAGGAGTTGGATCGCAAAGCAAATTATAAATTTACTTACTCTGTTACGAACGGAAGCAAGCAGATATTGCGTGCCCGTTTGATTGCAACTGTAAGCTGTCTCTGATGTTTTGCGCAAGTTCCTGTGATACGGCGTGGAAGAATTTTACCGCGCTCTGTTGTAAAGCGTTTCAAACCGTCTGAATCTTTATAATCGATTTTTGCTTTATTAGCACAGAAACGGCAAACCTTCTTGCGGAAAAATGTTTTTCCTTTTCCGCGTGGTGCTTTATCTTCGCCGTCGCGACCTTCAGAAGCAGCCTGTGCATTCACAACCTGAGGCTGCTCTACCTTATTTTCTGAAACTTCATTTGACATATCATGTCTCCTAATAGATTTTTACTGTTAATTAAAATGGAATGTCTTCAGGGAAAACGCCGTCAGAAGCTCCGCCGTAAGCAGACTCCTCAAATGACTGCATATTCTGAACTGGATTCTGGACGTTGAAACCATTCTGTGCAGAAGCGTTATTCTGAAATTTCGGAGTGTACCCCCCAGCCGGCTGTGCGCCGTTATCCGATTTTCTTCCAAGCAATTGCACATTATTTGCAACAATGGAAACAGAACTTCTTGTCTGCCCCGTTGTCTTATCCTGCCAACGATCCTGTTTCAAATAGCCGTCAACAGCAATTTGCTGCCCCTTCTTTAAATAAGGCAAAAGATTTTCCGCTGTTTTTCCCCAAATTGTAACATTGAAGTAATTTGCTTCATCAATCCATTGGTCTCCCTGCTTACGGCTACGGTTTACTGCAATGGAGACATTGGCACGAGCCTGTCCATTTGGCGTAAAAGCATACTCTCGCTGGTCTGAACCGTTGAGATCGCGTGTCAAACGTCCTACAATCGTTACCGAATTAATATCTGTCATTTTTTACCCGCCTCCGTCAGGTGCTGTTGGATTTTAAAAAAGCAAAAAACTATCTGTCATTTTCCACTTTTACGAAAAGCGACTTCAAAAGATTGTGGTTAAGAGCAAACTGTCTGTTGATTTCTGCAATCTTTGCAGGATTTGCGTTCACAATAAAAAGATGGAAACGACCGCGCTTATTTTTCTTAATGATGTAAGCAAGATCACGGTCTCCGTAAGATTCTTCTTTTTCGATTGTTGCACCGAATTCCTGAAGCACAGCTTTTACTCCGTCTGTGCCAGCCTTGAACTTCTCGTCCTCAATAGGATAGATAGTCATGAGTTCATACTTGTTCATCGTGTATGTTCTCCTTATGGACATTTGGAGTCCTCATACGAGGACCCAAGGGGTATTTAAGATAATATCAGTTTTTATGAATTTTAGTCAATTATCTGCAGCCTCGATAGACAGCTTCTTTATAGACTTCCTCGTACTTTTTACAGCTGGCTTTCCACGTGAAATCAGTTTTCATCGCTTTTTCCTGCATTTTTTCTATATGGTCCTTTCTGTTATAGTACGCCCAGACAGCCCAGCCTATTGTGTCGTAGACACTGTTTGGAGTCAGACTGTCAAACATAAATCCAGTTCCGTCTCCAGTCTCTTGATTGTAGTTTTGAACCGTATCCGCAAGCCCGCCTGTTCTTCTGACAATCGGAAGAGTTCCGTAAAGCTCTGAGTACATCTGGTTCAAGCCGCAAGGCTCATACTGAGACGGCATAAGGAAAAAATCCGCTCCAGCCTCTATGAGAT
>CAVDRA010000174.1:0-4162 GCA_963611155.1 bacterium
ACTGCGCTCCGCTGGACAAACAGCCTTTCTGTCCCGGCGTATGTTGACTTTTGGGAAAACAGTTTTTCAGCTTTTTTCAAGGCGGAATCAAAAAGAACAGAGTCCTTTGGTCTTTTTCAAAAAGAGCTGCAGAAAGTTAGAAAAATAGAAAATCTTGACAAAAAAACTCTTGAATTTGAATTTTTGATGACCGGCTTCCGCATGCTAAAAGGCGTGTCGTCAAAAGAATTTTCCTGCCGGTTCGGCGAAAGCCTTGAAAAGCGGCTTGGTACAGAAGACGGCGTTTTTGCGGCGTGGAAGAAAAGGCGGCTTGCGCGCGCGGAAAAAAAAGGCGGAGACATTGTTTATTCGCTCAGCCGCCGCGGAATTCTTTTTTTGAACCAGTTCCTCGAAGAGCTGATATGATTTGCCTCCGAGCCTTGCCTAAAAAACTTTTCTGGCTTTTTCCCATGAAAATTCGCTTAGCTGTGTTTAGCTCTTGTTTTGCGGATTTTTTTGAAGGCTGCGCCCGCAAATTTTAGGCGGTAAGAACTGGAATCGTTATTACAAACTTTGTTCCTGTGTCTTTTTCAGATGACACTTTTATGTCCCAGCCGTGCGCGTTCACGATCGTCTTTACAACTGAAAGTCCGATCCCCATTCCTTCTTCGCGCCTTGAGCTTGTTGCCCGGTAGAAAAGATCAAAAATCTTGTCCAAATCTTCTTTTTTGATTCCGATTCCGAAGTCCTTAACCGTGATTTTTACGGAATCTTTGTTTTGGACGGCGCTTATTTCGATTGCGTCATTTTCCCTTGTGTAGCGGATCGCGTTCGAGAAAAGATTTTCAAGGCTGCGCTGAAAAAGAAGCTTGTCAAAAGGAATTTCAAGGTTTTCATCAATCTTGATTTCAGAAGTTACCTTGCGTTTGAAAATTTCTCCTGTTGTGACGGAGTTTTTCGCGAATTCGGAAATCACCGGAAAAATTTTCTGCTTTTTCAGCTGCTGCATCCAGTCTGTCTGGTTGAGCTTCACAAAATTTATCAAAGTGTTGATCATTGTTTCAAGCTGGTCAGTCTTTGCTTCTATGATTTCAAGCGATTTCTTTATCTCGTCCGGATTTTCATACATTCCGTCACTCATCGCTTCTGTGTAGCCCTTTATCACAGCCACTGGAGTCCGCAGATCATGGCTTATTCCCATTATGAATTTTGTGCGCCGCTCGTTGTCGTCTTTCAGGGCCAGACGCATTTTTTCGAGGTTCTCGGTGAGGCTTGTTATTTCATTGTCGTCTTTCGAGTTTTTCTCGTATTCAAGCTTTACGTCAAGCTCGCCGCCGGCGATTTTCTTTGTGTTTTTGTCGAGAAGCGTGATTGAGCGTGTTATCGTTCTTGAGACAAGATAAATGAATGCAATGCAGAATATCTCAAAAATTATGATGAAAAGAATCACAAGAGCGACAAGTTTTTCAAATCCGCCTTTTTTGCGGTGCTGGTCGCGCGGGACACGGCTTATAAGAATTATTTCGGAATCTGTGTCTTCAAGAGGCGGGGCTACAATCTGATAAAAATACTTGTTGCTTGTCTCGTTCATGTAGTCAAAAAGAGTTTCGTCGTCGATTTTTGATTTTTCGCTGAATTCCGGAAAGGTTGACATTAAAACTTCGCTGTGGTGTGAGGTCAATATAAAATCAACGTTCGGAGGAATTGTCTTCATAATCTGCTTCATCACGACCGTGTCGTTTTTTGAAAGATGAAGAGACTTCATGCTTCTAATTTGCCGGTAGCCGTCGAAAAGCATTTTTTCCGGCCTGTTCAGGTAGTGATAGGCTTCAAAACCGGAAATTGCCAGCATCGGCACTAGAATCACACCGGCAAGAAAAAGACGGAGCTGCGTTTTTATTTTCATTTTTTATTTCCTGTTTTTTGCGGAAATCCGCCGTTATTTTATGAACACGTAGCCGAGTCCAAAAACCGTTTTTAGATGTTCAGGATTTGAAGGGTCTTTCTCGATTTTTTTTCTTAGCCGCTGCACATAGACTGCGACGGCCGTAAAATCGCCGAATTCCGCTTTCCATACAGAGTGATAGATTTTTTCGGGTGTGAGCTGCTCTCCCTCATGCTTTATGAAAAATTCAAGAACATTGTATTCTTTCGCCGAGAGCGGAATTTTCTCCGCGCCTCTTTTCAAAACGCAAGAATTCAGCAGAACTGTAAAATCGCCGAATTTGTAGGTTTCCTCGGCGGCGGCTGAAATGTCGGAATTCCGCCTTAGATTCGCTTTTACACGCGCAACAAGCACTTTCGGGGAAAACGGCTTTGTCACAAATTCATCTGCCCCGTATTCAAGACCGTTGATAATATCCTGGTCTGCATCCCGGGCCGAAACAATAATCACCGGAATTGTTGTCTTGAAGTCCGCGCGGAATTTCTTCAGAAAGTCAAATCCGCTCATTCCAGGAAGATTCAGGTCAAGAATGACAAGGTCCGGAGTCTCGTTCTTCAGGATTTCAAGACCCTCTTCCGCGCTTAATGCAGGAAGCGGCTCCATCCCGTCTTTTTTTATGTACATTGAAACAAGCTGAGACATTTCCGGAATGTCCTCAATAATCAAAATCTTTATGGCCATCTTCTTTTGTGAGCTCCTTGCTTCGTTTCTGCCCGGTTTTTCGATTTTTGTTTTTATCCGGATTTTTTTTGTTTTCTGTTTTTTATCAAAATCCTCATAAGAAATTATTTTAACTTGCGAAAAAAGACAATAAAATTTTCTGATTATAATAAAAAGTTATTGAAAATCGCTTTTTTGCATTTTTCTGCCGTCTCCATTTTTTTCTAAAAAATTACCGGATTTTTTTAAGATTCGCTTGTAAATAATCTAAAAAATACATCCGATAAGATAAAAGATAGAATTTTTCTTGAAATCGGGAATTTGAATTTTGAACGCTGGTTTTTGCTGCCGCATTTTTGCTGCCGGAAAACTCAAGATACTTTCAATGTTCATCAATTTTAATTATTATAGAAACGGTGGGTAAAAATGATTCCTGTTACAAAGCTTGACGGCTCAAAATATTGGATAAATCCGCACATGATTGAAAGCATGGAGAAAAATCCAGATTTGACGATTACATTTTTGTCAGGAAAAAAAATCGTTTTAAAAGACAGTCCTGACTCTATTGTCCAGGAGATTATTTCCTACCGGAGACAAATTGGAATAAACAAACAGGAATTATGATTCGATAATTCAATAAAAAGCAAAATAGCATAGTTTTGAAAATTAGGAGATTTTCATGGATATAGCAAGTTTGATTGGTTTTGTCGGCGGCGCGGCTGTAATCGTGCTTGGTGTTGCCACTTCGGGCGGTTCCCTCATGGGAATCATCGATATTCCGTCTGTTTTCGTAACAATCGGCGGTTCTTTGTTCGCTTTGTTCGTTGTGGCTCCTCTTTCAGACGTGCTCGCTTTCTTTAAGGCTTACGGAAGAATTTTCAAGACTTTTGACTATAATGAAAAATCTTTGATTCAGAATATGGTTAACCTTTCTGAAAAAGCCCGGCGCGAGGGAATCCTTGCTTTGGAAGAAGGCCTCGACGACCTTGACTCTCCGTTCATGAAGGAAGGATTGAGAATGGTTGTTGACGGAACTGACGGAAACATTATCCGTGCGATTCTTGAGAACGAGATGAGCCAGACTGAAGCCCGGCATATGAAAATCGTTAATATTGTAAACCAGTGGGCAGGTTTCGGACCTGGATTTGGTATGATGGGTACTGTAGTCGGTTTGATTGGTATGTTGAATAACCTGGAAGACAAAAGCTCGCTTGGTCCTAACATGGCTGTCGCTTTGATTACAACCTTGTACGGTTCTATGCTTGCTAACTGGCTTGTAGGACCTGTCGCGCAGAAGCTTATTGGACAGAACGCCCAGGAGATGTCAAGTTACGAGATGATAATTGAAGGCGTTCTTTCGATCCAGGCTGGAGACAACCCTAGAATTCTTGCGATGAAGCTTCTTACTTATCTTGACCCTAAAACAAGAAAAATTATCGAGCCTGATGTCTTGAAAGATTAAAAATAGGAAAAATTAAATGGCAAAAAGAGAAAAAAAAGAGCCGGAGAAGCCGTCAACCGCCTGGCAAGGCACCTACGGCGATATGATTACCTTGATGCTCTGCTTCTTCGTAATGC
>CAVDRA010000175.1:0-4147 GCA_963611155.1 bacterium
TGGCTTTTGATATTACTAAAGTACGTAATATCGGTATCAGTGCCCACATTGACTCAGGCAAAACGACAACTTCAGAACGCATCTTGTTCTACTGCAACAAGATTCACGCCATTCACGAAGTTCGTGGTAAAGACGGTGTAGGTGCTGTAATGGACAACATGGAACTGGAACGCGAACGTGGAATCACAATCCAGTCTGCAGCAACTCAGGTACAATGGAAAGACACAACAATCAACTTGATCGATACTCCAGGACACGTAGACTTTACAGTAGAAGTTGAGCGTTCTCTCCGCGTACTCGACGGTGCTATCATGATTCTTTGTGCTGTTGCGGGTGTTCAGTCTCAGTCTATTACTGTTGACCGCCAACTTAAACGTTATCATGTACCTCGTATCGCTTTTGTAAATAAATGTGACCGCCAGGGCGCAAATCCAATCCGTGTATGCGGACAGCTCCGCGACAAGCTTGGCTTGAATGCTCACATGGTTGAGCTTCCAATCGGTCTCGAGGACAAACTCGAAGGCGTTGTTGATCTCGTTGGAATGAAAGCAATTTACTTTGACGGAGACAACGGCGAAATTTTGCGCAATGCTGAAATTCCAGCTCACTTGAAGGATGATGCGGCTAGATACCACCAGGAATTGATTGAAGAAGCAGCAAACTTTGATGACGCTCTCATGGAAAAAGTTCTTGAAGGCGGAGAGCCAACAGAAGAAGAACTCATCGCTGCAATCCGCAAAGGAACTCTTGCAGAGCAGTTTGTAGGTGTATTCTGCGGTTCTGCTCACGTAAACAAAGGTATTCAGCCTCTTCTCGACGGCGTTCTTCGCTACCTTCCTGATCCAACAGAAGTTCACAACTACGCTCTCGATCTCGACAAAAACGAAGAGCAGGTTGAGCTTTTCAACGTTCCAGACAAGCCAGCTGTTGCACTTGCATTCAAACTTGATGACGGTCAGTTTGGTCAGCTCACATATATCCGCATTTATCAGGGACGTGTTCCAAAAGGATGCGAACTTACAAACACTCGTACAGGAAAAAGATTCAAGGTTGGTCGCCTTGTACGCATGAATTCTGCCGCAATGGAAGATATTGCCGTTGGTGAACCAGGTGACATCTGTGCTTTGTTCGGTATCGACTGTGCTTCTGGAGACACTTTCTGCGCAGACGGAATCAACGTTGCAATGACTTCAATGTTTGTTCCAAAACCAGTTATTTCTCAGGCTATCAAAGTAAAAGACAAGTCTATGTCTGCTAACTTTGCAAAAGCTCTTAACCGCTTTACAAAGGAAGACCCGACATTCCAGACGGAGCTTGATCCAGAGTCTAACGAAACAATCATCAAGGGAATGGGTGAGCTTCACCTTGCTGTATATGTAGAACGCATGAAGCGCGAATACAAATGCGAAGTTGAAGTAACTCCACCAAAAGTAGCTTACCGCGAGTCAATCACTGTTCCAGCTACATTCAACTACACACACAAAAAGCAGACTGGCGGTTCTGGTCAGTACGGACGTGTTGCAGGAACAATGGAGCCATTGGCAGACAAAGACTACGAGTTTGTAGATGCAATCAAGGGAGGAGCAATCCCTAACGAATATATTCCATCGTGCGACAAAGGTTTCCGCCGTGCAATGGAGAAAGGTTCTCTTATTGGAGCGCCTGTCGTTGGTGTTAAGATGACAATCAATGATGGTCAGTATCATCCAGTTGACTCTTCTGATATTGCATTCCAGACAGCAGCTATTGGTGCTTTCCGCGAAGCTTATGAAAAAGCAAAGCCTGTTATTCTCGAGCCAATCATGAAAGTTTCTATTGAAGGACCTACAGAGTTCCAGGGAAATATGTTCGGTCTTATCAATCAGAGACGCGGTGTTATTCTTGAAACAACTGATGAAAACAACCAGTCAACAGTAAACGCTGAAGTTCCGCTTTCAGAAATGTTCGGATTCTCAACTATTCTCCGTTCTTCTACACAGGGAAAAGCTGAATTCACAATGGAATTCTTGAAATACGGAAGAGTTCCAAATAATGTTGCTGATGAGCTCATCAAAAAGCATCAAGAAGAAAAGAAAGCTGGAAATAACTAAGGAGGAGCACAATGGAAAAGAAAGATCTTTTTGACAAAAGCCCAGTTCGTCTTTTTGACGCTGTTGCTGACGGCGGCCTAAAAGCTGGAGAGCTTGGACTCGTAACTGCTAAAAAAGGCTTGGGAAAGACTTCTGTTCTCGTTCAGTTTGGAATGGACACTCTTCTTCAGGACAAGCAGCTCATTCACGTTTCATTCGATGTTCACTCTTCAAATGTTATTTCTTGGTATGACAGCATTTTTGCTGAAATCGCAAAGAAAAAGAATGTTGGAAATGCGACAGAATTGAAGAACGCTGTTGTTTCAAAACGCACAATTCTCAACTTCTCTCTCGACAATTTTTCTCTTGAAAAAGTTGTAAGCACATTGAACGCACTGAAAGCAGGCGGAATCGCAGTTGCAGGCGTTGTTATGGATGGAATCGACTTTTCTAAAGTTTCAGAGGCCGATGTGAAAGCTGTTGCTGATTACGCTAAAAAAGAAAATGTTGTTCTTTGGGCTTCTTCTGATTCTATTCCAGCAAACCTCGAAAATAATTTTTCTATCATCGTAAATCTCGCACAGAATTCCGATGCAGTTGTTGTTGACATTGCAAAACTCAACGAAAAGAAAAACGTTTCAACAGGTTTGAAGCTTGATTCAAAAACATTGCTGATTTCAAACAAGTAAAACATCAACAGGCTGTCCAAAAGCTAAGCATATAATGGCTAAGCATATTGGACAGTCCAATTGCTGATTTGCCTAAAATATTAGCAAAACATTCCCGGAGCAGAAAAAAAATGTTCCGGGATTTTTTATTTTAAATGCCTTTTAATAAATTTTGTATCTTTATAATCTAAATCAAAAACCGGCTTTTAGATTGCGCTGAACAGGTTCTCCATGTTTTTATTTTAAACAAAAAAAGCCCCGATTCTTTCAATCGGGGTAAAAGCAGATGACGGGAGTCGAACCCGCGCGCCAACCTTGGGAAGGTCGTGTACTACCGTTATATTACATCTGCAAAAATAATAGGATGATTTTACATAAAACCACTTAAAAAAATCAATATGTTTTAAAGCGGTTTTATGTAATTTTCAAAAATGCCAGCGTCAATAAGAAAAAAACAAAATCTGCCCTTTCTAAAATAAAACCGGCACAGCGCAAAACAGTTATTTGTTTCCAGGAATTACAACTGTATTCCAGTGGTTCGGGTCTTCCAAAAGCCCATACTGACGGCCTTTAAGAAGCTGCTGGAGTTTGAATGCTACAGTTCCTTCTTTTGTTCCGTCCTTGAATTCCGTTCTTTTTCCATCCAAGTCTGTAAGAGATGTCATCGGGCTAATTCCTGCGGCTGTTCCTGTTACAAAGAATTCAACGGCTTTTTTCTCAACTTCCTTTACACTGATTTTTCTCTCTTCAACCTTAATTCCGCTTTCTTTTGCGAGCGCAATGACAGATTTTCTTGTGATTCCTGGCAAAATCGTGTCTCCAAGCTCAGGAGTTACAAGAGTTCCGTCTTTCAAAACAAAAAAGCAGTTACAGCTTGATCCTTCCTGAAAATATTTATGCTCAACCGCGTCAAGATAAACACATTCAACAAAACCTTTTTCCTCTGCCTCATGCTTCGCCAGCGCCGAAATAACATAGTTTGAAGCGCATTTTATATATCCTGTTCCATGCGGAGTCGCACGAATTCTGTCTGTGATTACAGCGCCTTCCAAGCCTTTCTTAAAATATGCGGAAACTGTCGTAGCGCAAATCACAACATATGGCTGTTTAGAGCAGCCGACTCCAATTGCGCCCTCAGAATTCATAAACGGACGCATATAAATTGAATCAGCGTCAGCATAATTAGATTTTTCCCAGTCAGAATTATATTTTGGAACATATCCCAAAGCGGCATTGCGCTTCACAAATTCAACAGATGCCGCAACATACTGCTCAACAGGGAAAGCCGGACAATAAAGTCCTTTCATAGAATTGTTAAAACGCTTTCCGTTTTCTTCAGGTCTAAAAATCGCAACGCCGCCGTCTTTTGTCGGGAACCCTTTCATTCCCTCAAAACAACCGTATGCATAC
>CAVDRA010000176.1:0-4145 GCA_963611155.1 bacterium
TGTAAGCCAGCTGCTGTGCTCTTTTTTTATCTGGTCGTAAAGAGAATCCACTCTGACTTTTACGATGTCTTCCATTATGTTGTGTACGTCCATTTTATTTCTCCTAGCCTGATAAGAAAATAATTCCAATCATTGTATGACAAAAAATCTGAAACCGCAATTGAAAAATCTGTTTATGTTCACTGAAAATTATGATATATTTAAAATATTGCTTTTAAAATGGAAAAAATCTTAAAGTTGGCCGTTGTTTTTATTTTCTCTTTTTTCTTAAGTGCCTGCTCAGATGTTGCTCAAGAAAAAAATCAGCTGGCGGAACTTGAGACATTAAAAGAAGCAGCTCTGGAAATTAGCTCAAAAATAACGTGGACCGAAGAGTTGGAAAGGGGAAGGCTTTCTGAAAAACTTAGAGCGCCGGATGGAATTGGCAGCAAGGTCAGAAAATCGGTGCTTTCGGTTTCTGCGGTGAAAAATCAGGCGCAAGCTGTTTTTCCATCGCTTGCAGGTTTTGGCTCGCTTGATTCAAGTCTTGTTCCTCTCAATCTGAAAGTCACAATTTCTTCATTTTTTGAGGCCTTTTCAAAAAATGAGAATATTCTTCAGTTCTCAAAAAAAGAGTCTTTGTATACTCTTGCGCTTTTTGACTATGATTTGAAGGAAAAACTTCCAGAATATTTTCTTTTTTTTGCTTTTGATGAGAATTGTGAAGCTTCATCTGAAAACTCTGCTGAAAGCACAGCTGTGGACGATTCAAAAAAATCCGCTTCATCTGAGAAAACGCAAGACATTGATAAAACGGAAAAAAACAAGAAAGTTTTTTTTGATTCCTGCAAAATTGGACAGCCGTTTATTGAAGGTGGTTGTTATCAAGTTCCGCTTCTTCTTTCCTCCCAGGGAAAAATCCTGATTATTGAAACTTTCTGGATTCTTGAAAGCTCTAAATGGCTTCTTGATCAAATTCAAATTTCAGATGTGAAGGATAACTTTAAGGACGAGACTCTGTTGAAGGCGGAGAATGAAAAATGAACGGCCAAAAATTCTCAGGGCTCGAAAGTGATTTTATAAGAAAATATCTTTCGGAAGAAAAACGGGAGATTGAAATTTCAGAATTTTATGAAAATTCTCCCGAAAACTTTGAAAAATCAGCAACCCCTGTGAAGTTTCTGACCGATTTTCAGAAGCAGAAAGAATGCGCGGAAGGCCGTCTTCTGAAACTTCTTGACTGCAAAGAAGAAAATGATGTGAGGCTTTCTTTGGCGCCTCTTTTTGGGAAAAAAGTGCTTGTGAGCTTCTATTTTAACTCGCTCGGCCTTTGTTTTGTGTCGGAAATTGTCATGCGCGGAAGCTCTGTTTTTATCGTTCTTCCTGAGAATTTTTATTCAGTGGAAGCAAAAAAAAGAATCGCTGGAAAATTTTCTGCCGTTCTTTTTTATGACTGCGGCGCGCTTGGAAAAAACTCCGGGGAAAAATATATTCCGATTTCCTGCGATTTTGACGAAAGATTCAGTCTTTTTGAAAGGCCTGGATTCTGTTCTTCCGATGAGGCGATAAATTCAAGAATTAAAAATTGGATTGCGAAGCTTTTTTCTGAAGATGGAAAAGACAGCTCTTTTTTCGGAAACGGCCTTTTTTTGATTTCCGCCGGAAAATATCTTTTTCAGGAAAAAAAAAGCTCTGTTGAAAGCGTAAAATGCAGAAAAAAATCCCCGGCGATTATTTATCTTGACGACGAGCGAATCCTTTTTGCGGCAGAAAAGGAAGATATGGTGTTGACGGACGGAAAAAGCTATCGTCTTTCGTTTTCATTTCCTCTTCCGCCGCCTTTAAAAAAACGGGTGATTGATTTGACCTGTTTTGTCAGAGATATTTTTTCAAATTCCGAAGGGACAAGACTCTGCGCTTTATCTTTTATTTCAGAAATAAAAGAAGAGGACAGGCGTTTTTTAGGCGAGATGGCAAAGTGCTAGCGTTTTTTTGGATTCGCTTAAAAGCTCATGATTTGCTTCCGATAAAAACTGCAATCGGGTTTAGGCAGGAAATATTTTCGCAGATAATCTTTATTATCACCATGAACGGAACTGCAAGGAACATTCCCAAAATTCCCCAGATCCAGCCGAAAAATGACAAGCTCACAAGAATCACAAACGGCGATATTCCGAGATTTTTGCCCTCAATTTTCGGTTCGATCACATTCCCTAGAACAAAATTTATCAGAACCATAAAGAATGCCACAATTACAACCATAAAAATCGACGGGTAGAACTGAATAAGCGCAAAAACCGCTGTGACGACACATGATATTATCGAGCCGAATGTCGGAATGAAATTCAGGCAGAATGCGATAAAAGCCCAGACAAGCGGAAAGTCAAGATTCGTGAAAAAACAGAGCAGAAAAACTAGGAATCCAGTGAAAAACGAAATCACAAATTTTATTGAAATAAAGTGCGTTACATCTGTGATAATGTTCTGAATCATTTTGTAGACTTTTGTCTTATCTTCTGAATCGAACGCCAGGCTTATTTTTGAGCGCATCATCTTTAATTCCGCAATGAAAAACACAGAAAGAAGCACAACCAGAAAAAAAGTTTTCATAAAGCCGACGACGGAGCCGGTGAATCCGACAGCCATTCTTTGGAGATACTCAAGAATGTTGAAAGTGTTGTTCAGATTTTCAAAAAGAGATTCTTGCTCATTGAAATTTAGAACCGCATAAAGTTTTGAGTCTGGATGGGATTCAATGGTTATTCGTATTGCATTTTGTATGTTCTGAAAGCGTTCCTGATAGCGCGGAATCGCATCGACAATTGACTTGAAACTTGCAGTGATAAGATTTCCTGCCAAAAAAACAACTGCGAGACTGAAAAAATAAACGATAATCGTCGCAAACCACCATGGGAACTTCAAGACAACATTTAGACGTTTTATTGAAGGATAAAAAGCGAATGAAAGCAGAATCGAAAGAATGACAGGCTTGAAAAACGAATCCATGATTTTTAGGACAGCGCATAAAAGCGTAATCGAAAAGAAAAGTAAAATAAAGAAAATTGCTTTTGCGGGTTTGTTGTCAAAACCTGTCATTTTTAGCTCCTATTTTTAGGTGTTTTATTTTTTTGCAGGATGATAAACAGGATCCTTGAAGTTTTTCTTAGGCTCGATTTTGTCGAATCCGCAATAAGGAACAAGCGCTTCTGGAATTGTAACAGAGCCGTCCGCATTCTGGTAGTTCTCCAGAATAGCGAGCATTGCGCGTCCTACAGCAATTGCAGTTCCGTTGAGCATATGAACATATTTGTTTTTTCCGTCATCATCATGATATTTTACATTCAGTCTCCGTGCCTGATAATCAGTGCAGTTTGATGTTGATGTAACTTCTCCGTAGTCGCCGTCTGGATGGTCAGCGTTAGCTCTTCCTGGCATCCATGCTTCCAAATCCCATTTTCTGTAAGCTGGAGCTCCTAAGTCGCCTGTGCATGTATCAACAACATGGAACGGAATTTCAAGTCCTGTAAAGATTTCCTCTTCGATAAGGCGGAGTTTTTCATGAAGCTCATTAGACTGTTCAGGAAGACAATAAACAAACATTTCAACTTTGTCGAACTGATGGACGCGGTAAAGTCCTTTCGAGAATTGACCTGCGCCTCCTGCTTCGCGTCTGAAACAGTGCGAAAGTCCGCAGTAAAAGAGCGGAAGCGCGGATTTATCGAGAATTTCTCCTGAGTGATAACCGCCGAGCGTAATTTCTGCCGTTGCGACAAGACAAGTTCCCTCGTCCTCGATACAGTAAACATTGGATTCGTTTCCGCGCGGATTAAAGCCAATTCCCTGCAGAATCTCCTGCCTTGCAACGTCCGGAGTGATAAAATGTGTGAATCCGTGCTTTCTTAAAATGTTAAGCGCATACATTATGAGCGCTTCCTCAAGAAATACAGCCTCATTTTTAAGATAATAGAATTTCGGGCCAGAAACTTTTGTTCCTCTCTCGAAATCCAAAATTCCGAGCTCTTCGCCAAGCTGAACATGATCTTTTGGCTGAAAATCGAATTTTCTTGGAGTTCCGACTTTTTTTACTTCCAGGTTTTCAGTGTCGAGCTTTCCGACCGGCGTGTCTGGATGATGCATATTAGGAATTTTTCTTCCCTCAATATCAA
>CAVDRA010000177.1:0-4104 GCA_963611155.1 bacterium
CGCTTGAATGAAACAGAAAAGTTCTGGGCAATCTGTTGTCTTGGAAGAAAACTGCAGAACGGAAGAATAGAGCTGAAAATCCGTCAGGAACTAAAACAGGCGTTCTGAAAGGCGTTGAAGTTATGGAAAATGAAGAGAATTATTTAAAATTCAAAAGTTTATTGGAATATTTTGTCGTTCACCTTGAATATGCAAATAATGGAAAAGTTGATGCTGGCTATGAATATATAGAAAAATTTATTGAAAACGGAACTTTTAAAAAGGCAGGGCAGGGATATAACGGGAATAAAATTCAAGATCAGATAAAAGATTTTGATACATATTTTGGGATTCAAATCTGCATAAATGTTCAATTTCATCCAAGTTCCAAAAACTATGAATCAAAAAGATGTTATTTAAATTGGAAAGCAACGGATTTAAATATCATTGCAAATTGGAATAATGAAAAAATTACGGATTTATGTATTTCAAACTGGTATGGAAATAATGATTTTGAAAAACAGGTTTCTATAATTGATTTAGGGCTTTTTGATGGAAAGAAGCCTAATGACAAATTGAAAGGCTTTTTCAATGATTTTTATAATCTCTATAAGGAATTGTTAGAAATGGAATCTAAGAAAAAACTCGATTCTCTCACCAATCTTCTTCAGCATACCCGCAACCTTATTCTTCACGGCGCGCCTGGAACCGGGAAAACATTTCTTGCCAAAGAGATTGCGAAAAAAATGGGCTGTTCACAAGATGAAATTGGCTTTGTTCAGTTTCATCCAAGCTATGACTACACGGATTTTGTGGAAGGTTTGCGTCCGAAAAGCCAAAGCAATGGCGAAATCGGATTTGAACGGAAGGATGGCGTGTTCAAGGAATTTTGCAAAAAGGCGCTGCAGAATATGATTGACAGCAAAAAATCTGTTGAAGTTCTGGAAAAAGAAAGTTCTATAAACGACAGAATTGAAAATTTTTTGGAAAATGCGATTGAAGAAAAGGCAGAATTTGAAACTGCCACAGGAAATAAATTTACGATAACGGAAAATACAGAAAATAATATTCTTGTTTCTATTCCTGCAAATGAAAAAACTAACGAGCTGACGCTTCCAAAAAGTGATTTGGTTCAGCTTTTAAGTTCCGAAAAAGTCATTGAAAACGGAGCGGATATAAAGGCATTTTTCAACAGAAAATGGCGAACTCAGCAGGATTCATACATCTGGATTTTGTACAAAAAAATTCATTCGCAAAAACAAAATATAACCATTTCAAAAATTGAAAAAGTTCAGGAAAAGAAATTCGTCTTCATCATCGATGAAATAAACCGGGGCGAACTTTCAAAAATTTTTGGTGAATTATTTTTCTGCGTTGACCCAGGCTATCGCGGAAAAGAGAACGGCACAATAAAAACTCAGTATCAGAATTTGATTGAAAAAGGCGATGAATTTTACGATGGATTTTTCATCCCTGAAAACGTCTACATCATAGGCACAATGAACGACATTGACCGCAGCGTTGACTCAATGGATTTTGCATTCCGGCGCCGTTTTGCGTTTAAGGAAATCAAAGCATCTGAAAACCTTGAAATGCTCGGCGCGCTTGGCGAACTCGCGGAGAAGGCAAAAATTCGCCTTTTAAAACTGAACGATGAAATTTCAAAACTCACAGAACTTTCTTCACCATCATCATATCAAATCGGCGGCGCATATTTTATGAAGCTGAAAGATTTTGAAGGCAGCACGGAAGAACGTTTCAGACAGCTTTGGGATTACCATCTGGAAGGACTTTTAAAAGAATATCTCCGTGGAACTGAAAATTCGGAAGAAAATTTTGAAAAGCTCAGAAATTCGTATTTCGGTTTTGACTCGGAAATAGAATAAAAATCATGCTCCGCCTAAAAACAACCGACAATAACTGCTCTAAAAAAATCCCGGACATTATAAAAACTGCCTCCAGCGCTGATAATGACGATGAAATTTTTTCCGCCGCGCATTATTCCTCCCTTTCCCGCATTGCGAATATTCCGCTAAAAGAGCTTTCTCAAAAGAATCCGGATCTTCTTGTTTTTCCGTATGAAATTGAAAAATCCTACGGCAAAATAGGCGAGCTTCCGCTTTTTGAGATGTGCGGCAGCTGTGAAAATCTTTCTGAAGTAAAAATCAAAACCGGAAATCTCATGGGCTTTGTGGGAATCGGCAGTCCTGATGGCGGGGCGGTTCAGCTTGAAATTTCTTCCCGCTTTGCAATGGGAGAAAACGATTGTTTTCTTCACTATATGCTGAAAAAAGTCTTGGGCGAAAATCTTTTCAGTTTGAATTTTAACGCTTCGTCCGGAAGTGTTTTTGACCTTCTGTTTTTTATGTTTCCGCTTGCCTTGAAAAACGCATTCAGCCAGGGAATTTTAAAATCTTACAGAACTTTTGAGCGAAATGACGCGAACGTAAAAGGCGTGCTGAATTTTCCGGGGCACATCAGGCAAAATATTCCATTTTGCGGAAAAATTGCGTACAAGGAGCGCGCGCAGGTTTTTGATAATCCGGTTACCGAGCTTGTGCGGCACACAATTGAGCTTATAAAAACAAAGCCGTTCGGAAAATCAGTTCTAAACTGCGACTTGCAGACAAAATCAGCCGCCGATCAAATTATGGAAATCACTCAAAATTACAGTTCCCACGGGCGGCAGAAGATAATTCAAAAAAATGCAAAACCGGTAAATCATCCGTTTTTTACAAAATGGCGGCCGCTTCAAAAACTTTGTCTTGCGATTCTTAACCATTCAAAAATAAATTATCATTCAGATAAAAAGTCTGTTTGCGGCCTGCTTTTTGACGGCGCATGGCTTTGGGAAGAATATCTGAACAAGATTCTTTCTCCGCTCGGCTTTGAGCATCCGGAAAATAAAAGTCAAAAAGGCGGAATTGAAATGTTTAGGAATAACGAGCCTGACTTTGACAAGGATTTTCGGAAAATCTTTCCGGATTTTTACAAAAAAAGCGGGCTCATTCTGGACGCAAAATATAAGCCGCTTCAAAATTCTGTCGGGCGGGAAGACTTGTATCAGGCTGTGTCGTATATGCATACGATGAAAATTGCGCGGGGCGGATTTATTTTTCCATGCAAAGAAACTGATTTTAAAAACAAGGCTTATAAACTTTCAGGCTTAGGCGGAATAATTGACGTGCTTGGCGTAAAAATTCCTCAGACCGGAAACTTTTCAGACTTTTGCAGCGAGATTGCAGAAGAAGAAACGGCTTTAAGAAATTTACTGGCAAGGTGAAATTTGATTTTCCGCGTTAGCGCCGGGAGGGCAGGGCGAACATTCATCATTTTATTTTTCGGAAGAGCCGTATTCATACCTTGCTTGGAAAAAGCAACAATGGTCCGCGGCCAGGCGACAGCCTTTAACCTTTTAATCGGCTTGAACGGTTTTACGGCAAGCTCAGGCGGAACGCGACAAAGAATTAAACGGCGAGCACATAGTTTCCCGCCCGCTGGATTAAAAAGAGCACATGAAAATAATCATAATCACAAAAAAAAACATGAGCCTTTCTCGCTATGCAAAAATACTGCTAAAACTTCTGGGCAACCCGGCACTTCGTGCCGGCCGGGCTATCCATGGCTACGGCGTCTGCCGCGCCTCCGGTGCTTCGCACCCGCGCTGCGCGCGGCCATTCCTATCCCTGTTGCGGTAGCGATTGGAGGCGCGCGCAAAGTGCGCTGCGCAGCAATGAAGCGTTAGCGGAACGCCGGAAGTAGCGACGGCACAAAGTGCCGGTACGAAGTGCCGGTACTTTGTGCCGAACCGCCCTGCTTTTATGAATGATTCAGAAACAAAAAAAAGCCGGCGTTTTTTATTCAGCCGGCCTTGTATGTTTATGATTTTTTTGGTTACAGGTCTTTTCCTGTGATTTTTTTCACGCATTCGTGATAGAGCTTTGAAGTTTCAGCGACAACTTCCGCTGGAACGCTCTTGATTTTCGGATCTCCCGCGAGATTGTTCGCTGTGAGCCAGTCTCGGATGAACTGCTTGTCGTAGCTTGCAGGGCTTGTTCCGACCTTGTAAGTGTCCTTGTTCTAGAAGCGGCTTGAATCCGGAGTCAAAACCTCGCCGCCAAGCAC
>CAVDRA010000178.1:0-4096 GCA_963611155.1 bacterium
TTCCAAAAGTCAACATACGCCGGGACAGAAAGGCTGTTTGTCCAGCGGAGCGCAGTTTTCGAGCCAAAATCATAGACAGTCCCCACCGCGCCGCTTCCGGAACCGATGTAATTTTTTTGCTTCCAATATGAAGAGTTATGAACGCTTTCAAATCCCGGGCGCGAAAAATTTGAAATCTCGTACTGGAAGAAGCCTTTCTTCTCCAGAATTTTTCTGCCCGAAATCCACATCCGGTCAGCTTTGTCGGCTGAAAACCTCACTTCCCCGTTTTCAATTTTCTTCCACAGCGGCGTGTTTTCTTCCACAGTGAGAGTATATAGAGAAACATGGTCGATTTTTTTGAATTCATCAAGAATCTTAAACTGATTTTCAAAAGACCTGCAAGTTTGCCCCGGAAGCCCGGCGATAAAATCAACGCTTAACCTTCCGCTCCAGAATTTTTCAAGAAGCGAAAGCGCATTCAAAACAGTTTTCACATCGCTTTTCCGGCTTACAGCGCGCAAAGCTTTGTCATCAAGAGCCTGAATTCCCATCGAGATGCGGTTCGCTCCGGCTTTTTCAAGAATTCTGATTTTTTCTTCCGTGACATTTTCAGGATTGACTTCAACTGTGACTTCGCATTTTTCACTTCTGCGCACGGATTTCAAAGCGCCATTTATCAAGCTGAAAAGCTGCCCGCCGCTTAAGATTCCGGGAGTTCCGCCGCCTAAATAAACTGACGACCAGCTTTCGATTCCGTAAAGCTCCGCATAAAAACGGGCTTCGCTCAAAACAGCAAGAACATAGTCGTCAGAAACATCATTTTGCTTTCCCTTCCGGTCTTTTTCGGCGATGCTGAAAAAATCGCAGTAGTCGCACTTTTGACGGCAAAAAGGAATATGGATATAAAGAGATGAATCCATTTAAATCTAGAAAATTCTGAATTTGCTGAAAGGGAAATAAAGCATCAAAACCTTTCCCTTGATTTTCGAGTGCTTTACAGGTCCCCATACACGAGAGTCCATGGCAGAAATTCTCTTGTCCCCGAGAAGAAAATACTCATCGTCAGCAAGGGTGATTTTTTTCACCGAAGATTTTGCGCCAAGCTCCACGTCCCAGCCTGCAGGCGGAACCAAAATTTCCACATTATATTTTTTCTTTATAACTTCAAATTCTGTCAGAAAATGGGAGTTTGTCTTTGACTTTATAAAGACAACGTAGCGATCAATATAAATCGTGTCTCCTGGAAGCCCGATAACACGCCGCATAACCGGCTTGGAACCTTCTCCGGCATTGCTCTTGAAAGGCGCCCATTGGCGGGCTGTAAAGAACAGGCAGATATTATTTATAATTTTTTTAGGGAGCGGAATTTTCTCATGCTCATAATTCTGAACAAGAACAACATCTCCGCGGGAAGGGCTTGTAAAAAGAGGAGTGACAAATTCAAGACTGTTTGCCGGAATATCAGAAGCCATCGAGTCAGACTTGCTGTAGACAGGATACAAAACGAAAGTCATAAAGAGCGAAACCGCGAGAACCACAAGAATCACGATTCCAGAAACGGAAAAAATTCTGCTGTAAAGCTCTTTGCGCATTTTATAAGAAACAGCGTAAATATTATTGTCCATAGGATTCCTAAGCAAAGAAAATTTTTCTCTTAAGGATAACGATTCATTGCCTTACTTGCAAGGCGGAGTTTTAATGTCTATAATTTTTGGGTTATGGCAGAAAGTGTAAAAATCATTGCGCAGAACAAAAAAGCAAGATTCGATTATTTTGTCGAGGAAAAATATGAATGCGGCATCGAGCTTGAAGGAACGGAAGTAAAATCTGTTAAAAACGGAAATCTGTCCTTTCCCGATTCTTTTGCCGAAATTATAGACAGCGAAGTCTGGATGAGAAATTTCCATATTTCAGAATATAAATTCTCATCGGTTTTCAACCATGATCCTGACAGAAAAAAGAAGCTGCTCCTTCACAAAGAAGAAATCAAGCGGCTTCAGAGGAAAATCGACGAGAAAGGTTTTACGCTGATTCCTTTGGATGTTTATCTGAAAAAAGGAAGAGTAAAAATCACGCTTGGAGTCTGCAAGGGTAAAAAGCAGTTCGACAAGAGAGAGACAATAAAGCAGCGCGACCTTGACCGCGAAATGTCAAGAGATTTCAGACACGGTCTTAACGGATAATCTTCAAGGCTGCCATTTGGGATTAATTTTATCTGATGAAGAGTTTTAGCTTAAAAAAACACACAAAGAAACTTCTTCTCTCCTTGCTTTTTTCAACAAAGCTTCTTGCCGCGCAGAGCATGCAGGTTGACTATTACGGAGTTGTCTCTTCATCAGCAGATTCAAACATGCTCAAGATGGCGCAAGATGTTTTTTACACGCAGCTAAAATCAATCGACAGCATTATAGTCATTGACAAGCGGCCCGACATTTCAAAAACGCTAGAATCAATTCCTGAATCATGGCCGGAATCTTCAAGAATCGCTTTTTACGCCGAAATTTCCGAAGAACAAAAAACGGACGGCAAGACTGCATGGAGCTGCAAATTCAGCGCAGTAACTCCTAGAGACGGAATCACGCACAGCAAAAGCGAAGTTTTCGAGTCTTACTATAAAATTCTTATAAATGCGAAAAACTCAATTGAAGCGGTGCTGAATGAGCTTCGCGGTCCACAAAAATACATAGAGGACGCAGACAGCGAGAATTTTGCGGAAAACAGAAATTCAAGCGTTGATATTGAGTCGCTTGCAGGAACATGGACAGGCGAGCCTTTCACCGACAAGATAATAATACTCCGCGGCGGCAGAGGCTTTGTAGTCTACAAAAACGGCGCCACAATGAATATCAGGATAATCGCCGGCAAAACAGGCCCGAAAATAGAAGTAAGACAGACGAGCAAAGCCAACGCCTCATTCTTCACGGAAATTCCGCGCGAGACAGCTCTTTTATACGCGCCGTCGGCAAATCCGATTGTCTGGAATTTGGAAATAACAGCGCAGGGCACTCTTGAAGGCACAAAAACAACGCTGCTCACGGATGATGGCGGAGCGAGCGCAAAAGAAGGAAAAACAAGCGCCTTTTGGACAAGAAGATAAACACTCTTTGTGAAAAGGCTTCTGCCAGCTCAAGGCAAAAAAATCACGCAGTGGCGCGGCAAAATAAAAACGCCATTTTGCTTATCTTATGCAAATCTGCCCTTGACGCAGAATGTTCACTTTTCCGCTCTCGTCAATCGAGACAATCGTTGAGGGAACTCCGCCTTTTTTGTCGCCGTCGTCGACAATCAGTTCAACTTCCTTTCCAAACTCGCTTTTTATCTGCTGGATATTATCAAGGACAGGGCTTCCGCTGCGGTTCACGCTTGTAGAATAAATCGGCGCTCCGCAAATCGAAATTACTTTCCTCAGCCACGCATCTCCAGGACATCTGAACGCTGTAGTCTCAAAATTTCCGTCCTCAGCAAAAGTATGGACAATTATTGTGAGCGGACCAGGCCAATAAGAAAAAAGCTCCTCAGGAACAACATCTCTTGTATATTTTTTCAGGTCATCAGGACATGAAATAAGCTGTATAAAACGCTTGCTCTCTTCCCTGCCCTTTATCTCCATGATTTTTTTATCTGTATGGTAAGAATAATGTCTTCCGTCAACAATTCCGGAAAAACCATAAACAGTGTCGGTCGGGAGAACCACGACTTTTCCACGGCGAATGTAATCCGCTGCAATTTGAGCAGACACTTCATCAGACTTGCGGCAAATCATAAATCGGTATTCCTTTCATATCAATTTTTTTGTTTTCAGATTCTTTATTCTTGTAATCTTTCAAGATTATGTAAAGAGACGCAACAAAAAACATCAGAATTCCGGAAATTTTGCAGAACCACTCAGGGAGAGTTTTCGGGCTTATATATCTTACCGGCGTTCCAGTCTCAAAATGGTAATCTCCGCTTTGAACAAGCCCGTTTATTTTCACCAGCTTCTCGCCGTCGCGGACATACCCCATTTTTCTCGCAAAGCCCGCAATCACATCAGGATCTTTTTCAAGGGCTGTAACTTCAAGAGAAAGGCTGTCGTTGATCTTTTGAATTTCGTCGGCACGCGCGCTTAAAATTC
>CAVDRA010000179.1:0-4092 GCA_963611155.1 bacterium
CGGAGGAGAGCAGCAGATGCTTGCGATGGGCCGAGCTTTGATGTCAAAGCCGGAGCTTCTTCTTCTCGACGAGCCTAGCATGGGTCTTGCCCCGATTCTCGTTGACGAAATTTTTGAAATCATAAAGAAAATCAACAGCGAGGGAACAACGATTCTTCTCGTTGAGCAAAACGCATACAAGGCTATGCAGATTGCCAGCCGCGTCTATATTCTTGAAACAGGCCTGATTTCCGCAAGCGGAAACGCCGCTGACATGATAAAAGATCCTGCTGTTCAGAAAGCGTATTTAGGAGGCTAAAATGATTATATCTGACTACATGAGCAAAAATCCGGTCTGCATCTCCGTGGACCGCTCTGTTACCGAAGCCAAGGCGATAATGACAAAAGAAAAAATCAACAAGCTGCCTGTCTTGGACAAGGACAGCAATCTTGTCGGAATCATAACGAAAAACGATTTGGCAAAGGCCGCTCCGTCTGCCGCTACAACTCTCGACATCTATGAGATGGGCTATCTTCTCTCAAAGCTCAAGGTCGAAAAGGTGATGACGAAAAATCCTGTGACCGTCTCGCCTGACGAAGTGATTGAGGAGGCCGCGAGAATAATGGCCGACCGTGACATAGGCTGCTTGCCGGTTGTCCAGGACGGAATTCTGGTCGGAATCATAACCGAAAGCGATATTTTCAAGCAGTTTATCTCGATGTTCGGCGCGCGCCACCACGGAGTCCGCGTTACAATGGAATTTCCGGACAGGGAAGGCGCTCTAGCTGACTTTGCAGGAAAAGTAGCCGGCAAGGGCGGAAACATAATCGCAGTTGTAACAGACGACGGAAGCGATATGACAAGCAAAAAAATCACCGTCAAGATTGCGAATCTCTCCTCGAAGGATGTTGAAAGCGTCATCAGCGAAATCGGCGTAAAAAAGCTCGATATAAGAGAGCTGTAATTTTTTCTTGGGCGTTCCCCGCATTTTAGAAAATGCGGGGGCGGGCTATCTGCGAGTTTTTCTTTAGAAAACTCGTTACGAGAACGGATTTTTCCGTTCTCGCGGGTTGCGCTGTCCGCTCCATTCTTCTGACATCCTGCCAGGCAAGAAATGCAGCTTAATTGTAAACGTTTTAAAAACAAGCAAAGGTTGACAACTGTTCTTTAATTTGCAATTATCTTTGAATGAATAAAATCGAAGTAAAAAACATCACAAAATCATACGAGACCGCGGAAGGCGAAAAAGTCGCCGTGCGTAATGTTTCCTTCTCGCTTGACGAAGGCTCGCTTTGCGTTATCGGAGGCGAGAACGGAAGCGGAAAAAGCGTCCTGATGAATATAATTGCCGGGCTTGAAAAAGCTGATTCAGGAACAGTCTCGTCTTATGGCAGGGCAGGCCTTGTTTTTCAGGAAGCCGACACTCAAATTCTTGGCGAGACTCCGCGGGAGGATATTTCTTTCGGACTTAAAAATCAGAGAAAATCAAAGGAAGAGATTGAAAAAGCTGTAAACGATGCGCTTTTGCAGACGGGACTTTCCTTAAAGGCTGACTATCCCGCGCGGTTTCTTTCAGGCGGCGAAAAAAGGCGTCTTGCTGTAGCGTGCATGCTTTCGATGAATTTTCCGGTTCTGATTTTGGACGAGCCGTATGCGAATCTTGATTTCGGCGGCGTAAAGCAGGTGAATTCGCTTGTTAAAAAACTCAAGGACGACGGAAAAACAATCATTATCTTGACCCATGAGCTTGAAAAATGCATGGCTCTTGCCGACCGTTTTATTGTTCTGTTCCGCGGCGACAAGGTTTTTGACGGAGTGCCGGAAGATGGCCTGAAGCAGAATCTTGAAAGCTGGAATATCAGAAATCCTCTTGCATCTTACAGTTCTGTCAGTGATTTGCTCTGGATTTAAAATCATTGCCTTAATCAGCCTTTCTTGTTTTAAAAATTATCGATAAATGCTAGAATCTTGAATCGAAAAATCCGCTTGCTCTGTGGCCGGGCTGTAAAATCCGTTTCAAAAACAAGGCAGGCAGAATGCGAAACGCTAAGTTTGATGCAGCTCTTGCCGCATCGTGTGTTCCGGTGAAAAAAATGGAGAATAGAAGATGTTTTATTATGGCGGTTTTGATTTAAGCTATCTGATTTTTGCCGTTCCGGCTTTGCTTTTGGGGCTGTGGGCGCAATCCGCGGTAAAAACGCGCTTTGCAAAGTACGACAGAATCTGCACGAGAAAAGGCGTTACAGGCGCTCAGGCGGCGGCGATTTTGCTTCGCGCGAACGGAATAACCGACGTGAAAATCGCTCATATCAGAGGAAATTTGACTGACAATTACAATCCGTCGAACAAAGTACTCAGCTTGAGTGACGCGACTTATTCAAGCACATCGATTGCCGCGGTTGGAGTTGCGGCTCACGAGACCGGGCACGCGATTCAGCACAATGCAGGATATTTTCCGCTCGAATTCCGCCGGATGCTTGTTCCTGTCGCCAATCTCGGATCGACGCTTGGTCCGGTTCTTGCGATTGCGGGGCTCGGCTTCGGATATTCTGCCGGTTCTTCACAATATATTCCTTTCTGCCAGCTTTTGACAAACATAGGGCTTTTGCTTTTTGCCGGCGCCACGCTTTTTTATCTCGTTACTCTCCCTGTTGAATTCAATGCGTCATGGCGGGCGCTGAAAATACTAAAAGGGGCTGGAGTTTTTGTTGACAAAGACGAGCTTTCTGGCGCAAGAGAAGTTTTGTGGGCTGCCGCGATGACTTACGTTGCAAGCGCGCTTGGCGCAATCGGAAATTTTGTGCGGCTTTTGATTTTGACTCAGAGAAGACGAAGAAGATAAAAAAATGAAAGAGATTGATTTTTCTGAAATTGAAGGTGTCCTTGTCGGAAATGCTCAGAATGACGAGGCGAAAACCGGCGTTACAGTTTTTGTTTTTCCGTATACGGCTGTCGGCGCGGCTGATATTTCCGGCGGCGGACCTGCTTCCCGCGAAACTCCGGTGATTGATCCTGAGCGTGCTGATACTCCTGTAAACGCGCTTGTTTTGGGCGGCGGCTCAGCTTATGGCTTGGAAGCTGCAAGCGGAGTAATGGAATGTCTTGAAAAGCGCGGAATCGGATATGACACCCGCGCGGCTTTAGTTCCGATTGTTGTCCAAAGCGATATTTACGATTTGAGCTTTGGAAAAGCGAATGTCCGCCCCGATAAGAAAATGGGCGGGGAAGCCTGCTTGGCGGCTCTTTCTATGGATAAAAAATCCGGAATCAATATAGGCGAAATCCAAAAAAACACTCAAAACCTTTTGATTTCCGGGGCGAAAAACGGCTCTTTCGGAGGCGGAACAGGCGCTACAGTCGGGAAAATCTGCGGAATGGAGCGGAGCCAGAAAGCTGGAATCGGTTTTTACGCGGCTCAGTCCGGAAATCTAAAAGTCGGGGCGGCTGTTGTTGTCAACGCGCTTGGCGATATTTATGCCTTTGACGATGAGTGCGCCGGCGGAAGAAAAATTGCGGGGCTTTTGTCCGAAGATAAAAAGTCTTTTTGCGACAGCGTTAAAGAGCTTTACAAAATCTACGAGAAAAGCTGCGGTTCAGCGCAGCCGGAAAAAACTGGAAAAGAAAATCCCGGCGCGGTTTCGCTAAGGTCTAATACGACAATCGGAGCGGTTTTCACGAACGGCGACTTTTCAAAATCACAGCTCAAAAAAATCGCCTCAATGGCGCGCGCGGCTTATGACAGGTGTATCCGTCCAGTCGGAACAATGGGAGACGGCGACACGATTTATGCGTTCAGCACGGAAAAAACTGAAGGCAGGGAAAAATCGGATCTGAATGTTGCCGGAACTTTGGCCGCGGAAGTCATGGAAAAGGCCATAAAAAACGCGATTGTCCCGGATAAAAATAATCAGCTGTCATGACAATCAAAATTCCAAAGAAACAGCACAGCCGTTTTTAGCGTGGAAGAAATTGCCGCTTAAAAAGCGGAATCTCAGCAGAATAAATAGGAACTGAGAAGCGCCGGGCTGTTTGTCCTTCCGCTGCTTCCTTGCGAGCTGTATGACGGGCGCACGGCAGCATGGAATTTCCCGTTGTGCTGAATATGTTTAAAC
>CAVDRA010000180.1:0-4072 GCA_963611155.1 bacterium
CATTTCCTCGATGCCGCCCTTGCACAGGGCGGTTGCGAAAGGTCTTCCTGCAAGAACGCAGCTCGCCCCCAAAGCCATTGCGCTTGCAACATCAAGAGACGTTCTCACGCCGCCGTCAATCCAGATTTCTCCGCAAAAGTTTCTGATTTCCTTTCCATGTTCCAAAAGAAATTCTGCAGTTGACCCTTTTCTAGTATCTATCCTTCCGCCGTGATTTGAAATATAAGCAATGTCCGGCTTAACTTCCCTTATAAGCTCAATGTCTTCTTTTGTGAAAATTCCTTTCACGGCAAAGGGAATCTGCAGATTCGATTTTAATTCTTTTAACTGGGGGGCGTTTTTCTTTTCAAGCTGAACCTTGCTGCGCATTGTCAAAATATTGTATGAGTCAATGTCGATTCCGGCGATTTTTGCGCATCCTTTTGTCCATTCAAATCTTTCCAGAATTTTCTTGTTTGAGTACGGCTTTATAAAAACCGAGGTCTGAGTCTCGTTTTTGATTTGCCTTAATGCGTTTATTCCGAATTTCAGCTTTTCGTCTGGAAAGCCGTCTCCAATGCTCAGCCCGATTCCGACTTTGTTTACTGCCTGGATTATTTTTGAATAATAAGAAGCCTCGTCTGAAAATCCAATGTTTTCAACCGCGCCTGTCATCGGGGCAATTGAGATATTCGGGATTCTTTCTTCCGGATTTTTTGCAAGAAGAGCTTCGATTTTTCTTTGGGTTTCAGGATTTTCCCTGCGGATTTTTTCCCAGCCGAGACAGTTCAGTATGAAATTTTCATTTTTCCTGACTCCGCCCATTCCGGGAAGCTCGCCTATGCAGCCCCTTCCGTTGCAGGTTTTGCAGAATTTGCATTTGAAATTGTTTTCCGTGGACACGATTGGAAATTATACAGAAAAAACGGTGTCATTTAAACATAGGTTGTTTTTTCAAAATTTTGACGATGCTAGAATGTTTAGTCAGCTGTTGAAAACTGAGCGGCCTGCAAAAAATTCCTCGGGCTTAAATTTTACCCCTAAAATCCGATAATTGAAAAGACGGGTTTTGATTTTTAAAATCTAAGCAAGGTGGGAGACTTGAATAGATGAAAAACAGCAATAAATATTCGGTCGCGGCTGGAATCGGGATTTTTGTGCTTGCGGCTCTTTTTTCTGTGGCGCTGCTTTCCGCGGCAGTTGATTTCGGCGGAATGTCGCCGGCAAGCAGTTCGCTTTTCTATAAATTCGGAAAAATTTTTACTGGCGCATACGGATTCTGCTCGCTTTGTATTCCGGTTTTCTTGATTGTGGCGGGATTGCAATGCTTTAATTCAAAATGGTCGGCAAAAAACGGAGTTGTTCTTGCAGGCTCAGCTGTGCCGTTTTTTACTCTTGATGCCGTCGAGCACATAATCAGAATGCTTGCTTTTTCTGAAAGCGGAAGCGTTTTGGCTGTGAAAATCGGTGCGGTCGTCTTGATTGGAGCAATGCTGATTGCCGCTGAATTTATTTTGCTTGCGATTCTAGGCGAGGTTGTTGCGGCATCTCTAAAAAAACATCGGAACGAAGAGGCTGTTTTCAGCGGTTCTGACGAAGATGCGGATTTTGGTGAAAACGATGAGGAATCTGTTTTTGGCGATGATTCAGACGAGTTTTTTGATGAAGCTTCGGAAAATCACCAGCTTCTGAAAGCTCAAGAAAATGAAGAGGCTCAGAATATTAGCCGGACGGCTGAAGAAAATGCGGAAAATGTTGATGAATCCGCTCTGGAAGAGATTGGAGAGAATTCTGAAGATTCTAGCGCTGCGCCGTTCGATTTAAAAACTGACAAGATTTTTAATGAGCAGAAAAAACTTTTGAAAGACTTGATTACGGACGGAAAATCAGAGGAAGAAAAAGAGAAATTTGAAAAAGAGCTTTCTGACTCGGAAAAATCTCTGGAGATTCTCGGCGCGGAAACTGAAAATTTTGACGGAACGGCTGAGTTTTCAGAAAAAAAAGCGCTTGTTTCATCTTCTGAAACAGCTGAAAGCGGAAAAGAATTCTCTTTCGAGTTGCCGGAACCTGAAAATCAGAAATTTGACGATGAAATGCCTGAAAACACAAAAAACGAAGAAAAATCCGGTGAAATTCTAGAAACTGAGAAAACCCTGGAAGAGGAAAGCGAAGATATTCCTTTTGTCGTAGAGCACGAGCCTGCCATTGGCGAAGAAACTTTTGTGGACGAGCCGCTTCCTGTTTCGGGCGATGATTTTGATGAGCCGCCTGTTTCTGAAATTGAAATTGTAGAAAATGATTTTACGGAAGATTCTGCCGTCCCGCTTTCTGAAAGCGATTTTGCTGTTCCCGAGCTGGAAACCGGAAATGAAGCTGAGAATGCAGAAATCACAGCTGAGCCGGAATTCATGGACACAGAAACTGAGCCTGAGGCGAATACAGCCGATTACAAGGAAATCAACGATATTTTCACGGAAATGGATGAAGATGCGGCGGAAAATCCAGTTATCAAAAATCAAAAAAATAATGTGCCGGGATACGAGAATCTTCCGGACGATTTTTTTGATGACGAGGATGATGAAGACCGCTCTTTGAACAGCGTCGCAGGAATTGACGATGACTTAGCGGACGAAAATTCTGATGATTCTGAAATAAATGATCCGGATGAAAAAACTGAGAATAAAAATACAGCGCAGAATCTTGAAAATGATGAATTTGAAATCCCTGATTTTACTGAAGAGTCTTTGGCCGCGGAATATGGGGAGCAGGAGTTTTCGGATGATGAAGATGAAAACGCAGAGAATTTTTCTGGAAATGAAATTCCTTTTGATTCAGATTCATACGGAATTTCGGAAAATGGGGATTTTGATGACGGCACCGTTTCTGATGAATTTGAAACCGGGCAAAATTTGTCAGAGCCTGTTAAAAGCGAAGTTGATGAAGATGCTGGGGATGAATTTGAAATTGAAGAAGATGATGATGATTCAATTGAAGCGCAGGCTGTAAGCGAAAACGCAGAGCCTCCTGAAAATGAAGAGCTTTCAGAGGTGATTCAAAATGAGAATCTTCCTGAGAAAAAATTCGGCTCGCTTTTGAAAAAAGCGGATTCTCTTGTTGCGGCGTCAAAAATCAGTGAAGAAGACAAAAAGGCTGGAATTACAGCGGACGATGATCCGTACGAGCGCGCAAAAAAGCGCAGAATTGCGAATTACAATATTTCGTCGGAACTTTTGAATAAGTACGAGAATGGCCAGTATTGGATTATCGATGACGAGACTAAACGCTCCGGGGAATATCTTACAAAAACCCTGAAGGAATTTGGAATTGATGCGCAAGTCACAGGAATTAGAAAAGGTCCTGTTGTGACGATGTTCGAGCTTTTGCCGGCTCCTGGCGTAAAGCTCAGCAGAATCGTTTCTTTGCAGGATAATATCGCGCTCTCTTTGGCTGCGAGCTCTGTCAGAATTGTTGCTCCAATTCCCGGAAAACATGCGGTTGGAATTGAAGTGCCGAATAAAAAGCGCGCTGTTGTGAGTTTCCGCGAGATAATCGAGATGGACTTGCCTGAATTCAAGAAAATGCAGATTCCAGTGATTCTCGGCAAGGATATTTCCGGAGAACCGCACGTTATTGATTTGACAAAGACACCGCACTTGCTTATTGCCGGCTCTACCGGTTCTGGAAAATCTGTCTGCGTAAACTCTATGATTCTTTCGGTTTTGTACAAGCGTTCGCCGGAGCAGGTTAAGCTTGTCTTGATTGATCCGAAAGTTGTTGAGCTGAAACTTTATAATGATATTCCTCATCTTTTGACTCCAGTAATTACAGAGCCTAAACGTGCTTTGCAGGCATTGCAGTATTGTCTTTGCGAGATGGAAAGACGGTACGCATGCCTGGACGGAATGGGCGTGCGCGACATCGTTTCTTACAACAAGAAAATTGTGGAAAGGCATATCGCGACAGAAAAACTCCCTTATATTGTTGTGATTATCGATGAATTTGCGGATTTGATGGCGACAACAGGAAAAGAGCTTGAGTCCGCGGTTGCCCGGCTTGCCGCAATGAGCCGCGCAGTTGGAATTCATCTTGGAAC
>CAVDRA010000181.1:0-4072 GCA_963611155.1 bacterium
CTGCATAGGAAAATATTTTATTTGGGAAAAGAAAATGGCAAAGGAAAAGAAAGAAAAGAAAACGGAAACTGTAACAGTTGACTCATTGCATAAGGAAATTGACAAAGTTAAGGATGTGCTTGCCTCGGCTGGTGTTGACTCATCTTCTTATATTGCCCAGCTTTCTTATCTTCTGTTCTTGAAAATGGACAAGGAGAAAGTTGACGAGTACGGCTTTAAAAGCGCGCTGCCCGAGTCCTGCACATGGGATGTCCTTGTCTCAAAAACAGGCGACGGCATTGTTGATGAATACAACAGAATCTTGAAGGAGCTTTCCGAGCAGAACGACGGAATTGTAAAAACGATTTTCAGCAAGGCTGTAAACTCAATCCACACGCCTGACCATTTAAATAAAGTTATCGAGCTGATTGGAAAAAGAACATGGCTTGGCACAGACAGGGACTTTAATGGAGACCTTTACGAGAAAATACTTGAAGAAAACGGAACTGACACAAAGTCAAGCGGCGGCGTTTACTTTACTCCGCGTCCTTTGATAAATGCGATTGTGGACTGCATAAAGCCGAAAATCACGGAGACTGTTCACGACCCTGCCTGCGGCACTGGCGGATTTTTGCTTCAGGCTTATAAATACATGAAAAAGCAGTCTGACTTAACGGAGCTGCAGAACGGATTGCAGTCAAACATAAGCGGCAGCGACAATGCTCCGATGATTGTTACTCTTGCTTCAATGAATATGTATTTGCACGGCATTGGAAAAGGAAAAAGCCCGATTGCTCATGCCGACTCTCTCGCTAATCCTAATCATGGCTATTATGATGTTGTTCTTGCCAATCCGCCTTTCGGGGCACGGCCGCAAGGCTCTTTGGGCATTAACAGGCAGGATTTTACAGCCAGCACAAGCAACAACGAGTATAATTTTTTGCAGCATATCATGTCTTGCTTAAAGACGACAGGGCGCGCGGCGGTTGTTTTTCCTGATTCAATTATGTCTGGAAGCGGAAACGCGGAAACAGCGATTAGAAACAAGCTGCTTGAAGACTTTAATTTGCATACAGTTTTAAGGCTTCCAAGAGGCTTGTTCTATGCTTCAATTCAGACAAATGTGCTGTTTTTTGATGCCGGAGCTAAAACAGAAAAAATCTGGTTCTATGATTACAGAACCGGCGTAAAGCACACTCTTGCGACAAATCCGCTCAAACGCTCCGACCTTGACGACTTTGTGAAATGCTACTGCGCGGAAAACAGGGATAAGTGCGCTCAGGCATACAATGCGGAAACTAATCCGAACGGCAGATGGCGCTGCTTTGGCATAGAAGAAATCAGAAAAAGCGACAAAGCGTTAGACCAAAGCTGGATGGTGCTTGATGATGACATTTCAAAAGTCAGGCTTGAAGATATTCTTTGCGGCATGAATGAAGAATCCCAAAAGATTACCAAGACATTGAAAGACATTCAGGATTTTATCGGAGAATTGTTGTAAAAACTGAAAAGTGAAGAAGATATTTGAGATTTTTGCTTGTCTAAAAAGCCGCATTCCCTTTTTATCTCTTCATTTTCTCCGCAATTTCCTTGAATCTTGCGGTGATTTTGTCGTAGTTTTCTCTTTTGTGCGGAAAAGAGCAGTTTTTGCAGGATTTTATTCCTTTTTCGGTGTAAAAAAAGTTTCCGCCGCATTTTTCGCCAAGACAGTAGAGAGGGCAGAAGCAAAAAAGACAGTTGAAATTTTCTTTCTCAGGCGATTTGTGGCACGGAAAGTTTTCACATTTCAAATTCTGCACGAATTTGTAGTTTTTTTCTGAGGTTTTGCCGCCCTGATTGGCTTCTTTGCCTGTTTTTTCATCGTCTTGTTTTCCGCTTTTTTCTCCGGCTTTTTGATTCGGTTCTTTTTTTTCTGAAATGCGGGATTTTTTTTTGATGTTTTTTACAATCGCGACAGTCATGTATGGAGCGTTTTCGTCAAATTCTTCAAGCGATTTTGCTGTTTTTTCGTTTTCAAGGCTGCAGTTTGAGACCGCATAGAACTCAAAATTGTATTCGAGCCTTTTTTTTTCAAGATAGCTTTTCAGCTCTGAAAGATTTTTTCCTGATTTCATAAAAATCAAAGTCTCGTTCTCCGCGTTTTTCGTGAAGATTTCCGCCTCTTCGATTTTTTCTTTTGAATTCGGAATTATTCTTATTTGTTCGTCTTTTTCTGAAAGTGAGATTCCAAGCAGCGCGGCCGCCGCGCAAAACGACGTGATTCCGCTCACAGTTTCAGTCTCAAATCCATTTTCTTCAACGAGATTTTTTATATAGAAGAAAGTTGAGTAAACCGTCGGGTCGCCGATTGTCAGAAACGCCGCATTTTTTCCGTCTGAAAGTTTTTTGCAGATAAAATCTGCGGCTTTTTTGTGAGACGTTTTGAGCTCTTCACTGTTTTTTGTCATCGGAAAATCTAAAAAAAATATTTCTTTTTCTTCTGGCTTCCCTAAAATTTTCTGGATTGTCTTAAAAGAAAGGCATTTTGATTTGTCCTTGTTCGGAAAAAAAAGAATTTCACAGCGTTTTATAGTGTCTGCCGCATTTTTTGTCAGAAAATTGGTGTTTCCAGGTCCAGTTCCGATTCCAAAAAGTTTTCCGTTGTTTTTCATAGCTGATTTTTTTTGCCTTGTGCTTTTAGAATTATTTTTTACGGAGAAATTTTAATTTTTTTTTGATTTTTTTTCAAATTTCTTGCCTGTTTTTGATTTTTATTTCGTATATATAAGCGATGAAAGATTTTTTCTCGGTTATTCCTGATTTTACAAGCAAAATTTTTCGCATCCGGTTTTGCATGGCTTTTTTTGTGAAATATTTTTTATCATTTCTCTCTGGCGGAGAAACCTGCGTTTCTTGCGGAAAAAAAGTTTTTGCAGTTCCTTTTTGTGCTTCTTGCAGAAAATTGCTTTTCTGGCATGAAAAGCGTTTTTTTAATCGCTGCGGAATTTGCGGAAAGCCTCTTGTAAGCGAGATTGGAATATGTTCAGGGTGCAGAAAAGAGCCTGTTTTAAAAAGCTCTGACAGCGCTTATCCTTTGCTGGCCTATAGAATGTGGAAAAAAACGCTTCTTTTTTCTTGGAAAATGCAGGAGAAAAGAAGCCTTTCACCGTTTTTTGCAATGATGTTTCGGGAGAAAATTGTGGAGCTTGAGAGAGAAAACGGATGCCGGTTTGCTGTAGTTCCGGTTCCTCCTCGTCCTGGAAAAATCAGGGAGAAAGGCTGGGATCAGATTGATGAAATTTGCAGTTATCTTGGAAAAGGCTGGAAAATAGAAATCTTGAGAATTTTAAAGCGAAACAGCAGAATGCAGCAGAAAAAACTCGACCGTGTTCAACGCATTGAAGGAATTGGAACGGCTTATTCTCTTGTTTCAGAATCGAAACTTTTGAAAACAAAAATTCCTCCAGCGGTTATCTTGATAGACGATGTTTTGACAACTGGCTCCACAATCGAGAATTGCGCAGCTCTTTTAAAGAGGGCAGGTGTTGAAAAAGTCTTTGTTATCACGCTTTTTATAGTTGATTGAAATCTGTAGAATGTCGGATAAAAAGTCTGTTATTTGCATTTTGAAAGATGGTTTGTTATACTAACCCAATATAGAAACAAATATAATAGGGGTATAGATTAATTATGGAAGAAGATGAGAAAGGATATACAATGACGGAAGTTATCGCAGAGGCTCGCCGCTGTCTTAACTGTCCAAAACCGATGTGTAGAACTGGCTGCCCGATTGAAAATGATATTCCGGCATTTAATCATGCTGTTTCGCTTGGAAATTTTGGCGAGGCGATGTCTATCATAAATTTGAGAAGCAATTTACCTGCAATTTGCGGGCGTGTTTGTCCGCACGAGAATCAGTGTGAAGGCCACTGTGTTCTTGCCAGGGCTGGAAAAGCTATTCATATCGGAAAAATTGAACGCTTTATCGCTGATTTTGATGCGGAAATGAACTTGAACCGCGAAAAGAAAATTGAGAAAATTTCTGGAAAAGTTGCCGTTATCGGCTCAGGACCTGCGGGGCTTACTGTTGCCGGCGACTTGGCGAGAAAAGGAT
>CAVDRA010000182.1:0-4054 GCA_963611155.1 bacterium
GCAGTGGAGGGCGGTGAATGTTGCCTTGAAATGATAAACCTGATTGGCGACAAAATTTTCTTTTCTACTGATAAAACTAGCCCCGATTACAACAAAAAGCTGCGGGAATGGAAATTCGGTGGAAAGTATTCACTGAATAAATTTATTTGCGCAATAAACGACAAAAGACTGATTTTTAAGCTGGACAACGAAATTCTAGTAAAATCAGATTACGGAAATTACTACAAAAATTAAACAAAGAGGCGTGATATGGAATTACAAAAATTCTACATTATTGAAACAGGAGCTTTTCACCCGGAAGAAGGCAACAAAGAAATAAATTGGTATGATAATTTGAAAAACGAAACAACAGAATCCGGTTATAAAAGATGGCATTTCTATCCTTTCGAGTATCCTCTTTTTACGACTTTTGAGGAAGCAGACAAAGCCTGCCGCAGCGACTGGAATGACCTTATGTATGAAGGCTCAGATAATTTTGCAAAAGTTTGCGAATATTCAATGCAGGATTATGGAATATGGTATCTTTCGCATGAATGGTTTTATACAACCGAAGATGATTATGAAATTCTTAAACCAGTAGAAAATGATGAAGGCGTTTATACACTTTATAAAGAAATTGAATTTTCAACGGACGGAAAACGTTACAAGGAAATTCAGTATAAAGATTTGAAGATCTTGTAAAAAAAATCAAACAGGAGAAATTAATTATGGCAATCACATTGAAAGAAACAATAAAAAAAGAAATTGCAGAAACCTGTTCTTGTGAAGCTTGGGAAAACGGAAAACCTCAAAACCCTGGTTGGCGTCTCGTAAAATTTGGAAAAGACTGCAACTGGTCAATCACTCCAGAAAAATGGTCCGTGATAGAAGACAACTTCGGGAATATCGAAATCAACTGGACTACTAAATCAACTCCAATCGTGCCCGCAATTGATATGCTTTCAAGCGTTTTGAAAGAGATAAATCATTTAAATGACATGATTTTTATTATCAAAGTTGCCGACTGCACCGGTAAAGAAAGTAAAGAAGTTACAATTTTAGGGTAATTTCTGTTATTTCAAAATACATCGTTGGGCGTTTCCCTAACCCTTGCCAAAAGTAACAGAGCCGCATTCAAAACAACCAAAACCGATTGTGTGATGTTCTACTTTTGCTTTTTCACCAAAATCGTGCCTGCCAAAAATGCCGTGAGCGCTGGTAAGGGCGCCGAAGGCGTTCCGAAGCGCAGTGAAATGGAGCGGAGGAATGAGCGTTAGCGAACCCTGGACATAGCGGCCCGTAGCGCAGCGGAGGGACACGCAAAAAAATAGAAAAAGAAGAATCAAAGCGGGGGTATGCTTCGTGCGGGGTGCAAGTTGAAAAAAATGGTATAAACAGATAACATAAGACTATTGTGTTAATACGTTATTCTTCAGACAGCAAGGGACGCCCTGTAAAAAAGGCTGTCATTTACACTAAGGACGAGCATAAAATCCAGCTGGAAAAAATTGATCCCGATGCTCTTTTTGTAATAAGCCATTTGAAGGAATGTGGCTACGATGCGTTTATTGTCGGGGGAGCGGTCCGCGATCTGATTGTCGGAAAGAAGCCTAAGGATTTTGATATTGTTACCGAGGCTACTCCGTCAAGAATCAAGAAACTTTTCAGAAATTCAAGAATAATCGGAAAACGATTCCGCCTTGTCCATGTTTTTTTCGGACAGAAGATTTTTGAGGTTTCAACTTTTCGCTCTATTGTTGACGGCTCTGTGGGAAATTCATTCGGCACAATGGACGAGGATGTTCAGCGCAGGGATTTTTCTTTGAATGCGCTTTACTACGACCCTGAAAAAGAGCAGGTTATTGACTATGTTCATGGCGTTGAGGATATCCGCGGAAAAGTTATCCGCCCTGTGATTCCTTTGGACCGGATCTTTGTCGAGGATCCGGTGCGTATGCTTCGCGCGGTAAAATACAGCGCGACTACCGGCTGCCGGCTTCCTCATTCTCTAAAGTCAAAAATCAGAAAATCAGCGCATCTTTTATCGCCGGTTTCTCCGTCGCGCCTTACAGAAGAGCTTTTAAAGATTATAAATTCCGGACATTCGTACGATATAGTTTCTGTCGCGCTTGACACCGATATTTTTATGTATCTGCAGCCGGCGGCATGCAATATGATGTACGAAAGCAAGGATTTTGAGAAAAAGTACATGCTTCATTTAAAAGAGATGGACAGCCTTGTAAACTCAAATCCGGAGACAAGGCTAGGGGCCAGGCTTAAATTCATGATTTATGATTTCATAAATTCTCTGACAGACTGGCAGAAGGAAGTCCTTTCTAAATCCGGCGCAGGTGAGCTTTATACACACACATGGAACGAAGTCCGCCGTTTTGTTCTTCCTATGAATCCTCAGCGGACGGAGCTGGAATTCGCGATAAAAAACGCCATGGCGGAGCTTGGAGTCGGGGTAAGACTCGGCAAGAAAAAGAAAAAATAGCAGAGCTATGTAAAATCTTAATCTGATTTTGGGGCTGTCCTAGAAACTTTAGGGCGGCTTTTTTTATGATTTTCAGCGCGCAGGCTTGAACAATAGGCTTTTATGCGGTCTTAAAAGATGTCGTTCCGCTTTTCTCCGGGCGCAGCAGCCTGTCGATTACTATGTAGACTTCCTCGACAAAAACACCGGATTTTTTTTCAACTGAAGAAATCACGTAGTTCTTGATTTTCTGGCTTATTTCTGTGAGATTCCGCTCCATAGGCAGGTCAACGACAAGAATAAAGATGTATCCTGCCTTGCTGTTCCGGATCGACAGTTTTTTAACATGAACCCGGTCTTTATATGCCGAAATTGTCTCGGATGTCATTTTTGCGAGAACAGCATGGGAAACGTCTTTCCGTTTGCGCTGCGAGAAAGACGGCTTTACAACGGATTTTTCAAAAAGCCTTGTGTTTTGCGATGGAACGTTCTCGTTTTTGCCCGGCCCGAATATTTTTTCAAAAATGCTCATCAGAATTTTGCGTTTTGCGAGTGATACTCTGATTGAATTTACGAAGATTTTTGAATAGTTTCTGCCGTTCACTTCGTATTCCCGGACTGGAATAACATGTTTTCCCTCGATTTGGCGGCTTCGTCTAGCCTCATCCATTTGCTCGGGAGTTGCAATATCCTCGATCCGTATGTATTTTTCAGGAAGCGGAAGCTGAAGGCGGATTGCGATTTTGTTCACCATTTTTTCTGACGTTCCGAGAATCAGAATCTTGCGGATCTTGTTCTGGAGAATCGCGCGCGCCACATCGTCTCTGTGCTCCTTGTCATCAAAAAGTGCGGCCCGCACAGCTCCCATGTAGTTTTTTTCAAGCTTTGCCGAGTGTCCGGCGAGAATTTCATCATCCTTGATCAGAAGCCCGTCGTCGATTATTGTCTTTATTCCGAATTTTTGCGCCACAAGTTTTGCGCGGAATGATTTTCCGGTTCCGCTCGGCCCATAGAACGCATAGACTTGAACGCTTTTTTTCTTGATTCCGAGAAGCTCTTTTATGTTGTCAAGACTGAAATCCATATGAATTGATTATAATGCTCTCAGCCGCGTTTATCAAAGAGTCGAAAAGAATTTTCTTAAAATTTTCTGAAATTTCACATTCGATTTTTGATTCTGGAAGAATTAGCTCTGCGGCATGAAGAAAAAAATCCCGACCGTATTTTTTCGCTTCAATTTTTTTCCCGCCGTAAGCAGTGTCGCCAAGAAGCGGGAATCCATGGTTTGCAGACTGCGCCCGTATTTGATGCGTTCTTCCAGTTTCAATCTCGAATCTCACGAGAGTGACTTCGGTTTTTTCATGTTTTTTATCGTCCGCGAAAATTCCATGGGCAAGCGGAAAAGCATGTGTCACGGCGCTTTTTGATTTTTCGTTTTTTTCGCCGACTTTCACTGTCTGGAATTCAGTCTTTTTTCCCCGTTTTTCATTTTCTTCCCTTGAAATTTCATCTTTCCAGCTTTGCTTGGCCTTTAAGTTTCCCTGACAGAGCCCATTCCGCCGGTCATTCTGCGCATCAAGAAGAAGTAAATAACAAGCA
>CAVDRA010000183.1:0-3937 GCA_963611155.1 bacterium
GGACGGCAGAGTCTTTAGCCCATTCAAGACCATCTTTCACATATCTCGGAACTGTATTCGGAACATTTCTTGTCGCGCTCTACAAAGACACGCTGTATCTTATTGACCAGCATGCCGCGCATGAAAGAATCAATTTTAACAGGATAATGGCGTCCGGATCTGAAAAGCAGAAGCTTCTAGTTCCATACGAAATCCGGACAGAATCAAAATCGGACGATGACTATCTTGAATCAATAAAAGAAATCCTCGGCTCATCAGGATTCGAAACAAAAAACAAAGGAAACGGCCTTTGGGAAATAAGCTCGGTTCCGGCAAGATTCAATCTGAGCCAAAAGGATTTGCAGGAAGCTTTGCTCAGCGAAAGAAAATCCCCGGATGAGATTATTTACCATATCGCGGCGACAACAGCATGCAGGATGTCGGTAAAAGACGGCACAGTTCTAGGCCCGGAAGCGGCAGAGGAACTTGCATGGCAAGCCCTTCATCTAGAAGATCCCCACTGCCCCCACGGAAGACCAGTCTGGACAACATTCACAAAGGAAGAGCTTTTTGGACGCGTAAGGCGGACCAGGTGAAAAAACAGATAAACTAGTTTTTGCTGAGCAGAAATTCCACGCGGCGGTTACATTCCTTGTTTTCGGTTTTTCCATCGCCGTTTTTCGCTTTCACGCGCTCTTCGCTTATTCCCATTTTCACAATCTTTTTCTTTACAGATTCCGCGCGCTCCAGGGCGAGCTTTTTCTCATCAGCAGTCCATTCGTCTCCGTCAGGACTCACGCAGCCTGTAATTGTCAGATTGAGATCTGAATATTTCTTGCCGCTTAAAATCTCGTAGACCTTCTTCACAGTCTCGTTGTTCGCCTTGTTTTCCACGAGCTTCGCGCTGTCCGCCACAAAAGAAAGAGCCGGGACCTTTATGTCAACAGTTCCATCGTCATTCTCGCGAACTTCAACATCGTCGGGAACTGCAGCAGGTTTCAATTCCGGAACACCTCGTCAATCTTTATGGCTGAAGCCGCTTCCATCTCTTTTTCAAGCTCTTCGCGTGCGCGCGCGGCTTTTTCAGCCTTTTCGCGCTCGGCTCTTACACGTTCCTCCTCAGTCTTCTGATAATCGTCCGTAACAAGGCTTTCCGGATTGATTTTTTCTATCATAAATTCAGTCTCTTCATTCGGAACATTTTCAGGAATTTCAATCTCGCCAATCGACTCTAGATTCTCATCAAGCATTTCTTCAGTTACGACTTCTTTTTTTGCGGCAGGAAGAACCGGCGGATTCTCCTTTATTTTCTCGATTTTTTCATTCTCATCGATTTTTTGGGAATCGTTTTCATTGTGAAGCGCGAGATTCTCGCCGACTTTCTCTCCGTCGTCTTTTTCTGTTTTATCCACAGGAAGAGCCGGAGCCGCCGCGCTGATTTTCTCGGGCTCCAAAGGCTTTTCCTCTGCATAGGATGGAACCGTCTCCTGAACTTTTTCCGGGGCTTCGACAACCTCCATTTTTGCGTTTTCAACAAACTCGTCAGGATTTATAAGCTCCGGTCTCTGCTTTGCGCGCAGGGCAATTTCTTCTTCCAAAAGCCGTATAAGCTCTTCTATTTTTTCTTTCTGATTTGAATCAGGCGCAAGTTCAAGATACTTTATATAATTGTTTTTGGCGTCTTCAAGATGATCCATTTTCAGCTGGGAATTCGCCCTATTCAGGACAGCCGGAGCATAGTTTTCATCCTCGCGAAGCGCAATTGCGTAGCTTGCGTCGGCTCGCAGATAGTTTCCCATAGCATAGCAGGAATTTCCGGCGTTGTAAGCGAGAACTTTATGGTCTGTATCCTCTTTCGCAAGCCCCTGAACACAGACAGAAAGCGACTTATTGTAGTCTCCCGTCTGATAATAAGCGACTCCAAGATACACGTAGACCGCAGGATCCACATTCTCAGCCTCAAGCGCCTTCTCAAAATACACAATCGCCTTTTCAGGCTCGTTCAATGAAAAAAGCTCCTCGCCGGCCGCAAAATCCTCGTTGAACACGACAGGTGACTCAGGCTTTTTTTCTTTTCCTGACTTTTTGCTCTGAATCACAGCTTTCGCCTCCGCGCTCATCGTTTTTGCCTGCGCAGCGGAACGTTTTTCAGGCGTCAGGCTTTGAGCCGGCAAAAAAGCCGGAAAAAACATAAAAAACGCAAGAACCGCGCCGCGCGCCGCCGCATAAGAACTGCCAGAATCAAAAAAAATCATTTTCATATATTTAAATTTCATAATTTCCGATGTCGTTACGACAAAAAACACTTTACCAGATTATCGGAATATTTTCACAGAAAGCTGAAAAGGACTTGCGTGTCCCGCGCATCCCCAACAAGTCTAGCCTTGCTTTCCTATATTTCACTTTCCGAAATCAGTTTTCAGAAAATCTAAATTTTCTGAAAAGTTGATAAACAACCACATTTCCAATATACTTTCGCAGACATATTTTTAGATGATTTTTATTCTGGGAGATTTTTAGAAATGATTACAATTGCAATAATCGCAATACTTTTGTTCGTAATGGGGATACTTGCGTTCGTTGTAATAAAGTCAGTTACGCAGCCTAAAAAACTGGAATTTATCGACAAGCTTATAAAGCAGCAGAAATTCGCGGCGGCTGAAAGGCTCGCAAAATCGATTATCGCAAAAGACTCCCGCGATTTTAAGGCGCACTATTATCTTGGAAAAGCTTATCTTGCGGACAAAAAAAATGAGCTTGCCCTCATGGAATATAAGCTTGTCGCGCAGAACGCGATTTTCGGCAAAGACATTCCTGAAGTTGAGTTCCGCCAGCAGCTTTCATCGCTTTACCTGAAATTCAACCAGACAGAAGATGCCCTAAAAGAATTTCTTCTTCTGACAAAGCTCGAGCCTGCAAACGCGGAAAACTATTACAACTGCGGAAAGCTTTATGACCAGAAAAACCGCGCGGATATGGCTTTGGGCTTTTATCAGAAGGCCATAAAACTCAACAGGAAACATGTAAAAGCACACGCCGCCATGGGGCTTACGCTTTACCGCTCTAAGCAGTTCACAGAAGCTAAAAAGGAAATAGGCATCGCTCTGCAGCTGAGTCCTGAAACTTATTCGTCATATTATTATCTTGGAAAAATCTATAAGGAAAGCAAGGATTATTCGTCCGCCGTAAAAGCTTTCGAAAAAGCGATGCGCGACCCGGAATTCAAGCAGCGTTCTTTAATCGAAAGAGGTTCCTGCTATATGCTTGCAGGCGCTGTTGACAACGCTCTTTCAGAATTCTCCACCGCGGTAAAAGCTTCAAAAGACGAAAAATCGCAGGAAACTCTTTACGCCAGATATTTTCTTGCGGCATGCTACGAGAAAACGAGAAACATCGACAAGGCCATTGAGCAATGGCAGATTATCTATAAACAAAACCATTCGTTCAGAGATGTGGGCGCGAAGCTTTCAGAATATAGGGACTTAGAGGCGAATGACTCCTTAAAGGAATTCCTGACATGCTCAAACCAGGAATTCATTGAAATCTGCAAAAAAACAGCTCTCGCAGGATTCAGCATGGAAGCGAAGAAAATCGAGGAGAAGAAATGGGGCATCCAGATGACCGCGATCGAAAACAAGAAAGACGACTGGATGAACGTCAGAAAACAGCTCTTCCTGCTTAACTTCTACCGCGACACAGAGCCGATTGAGGACACGGAGATCCGCCGTGTGCTAGAGCTTTCAAAATCGCTAAACTGCACAAAAGCATATGTGATCACAAGCACAGGATTCACAAGCTCCGCTTCAGGCTTTGCCGAGAACCGCCCGATAGAACTTGTCGGAAAGGAAAAGCTCGAGCTGATTCTTTCAAAGGCGGGAATCTAGAAAAATGAAATTTCTTTGTGTTTCCGACCAGATTGACCCGCTTGTTTACAGCAGCCAAATAAAGGAACGGTTCA
>CAVDRA010000184.1:0-3931 GCA_963611155.1 bacterium
ATTTGTATCCGCGCACATTCCACAGCATTGAAAGAGTCCCGGTGATTTTTTGGCGCAGGACGTTTTTCATATTTTCCTTGAAAAAAGCTCTCGCCGCGGAAAATTTGCAGAATGATTTTTCAGAAAGCTCTTTTTTCAGATTCTCGTCAACATCTTCTGTCTTGAACGGATCAAAGACAAAAGGCTCCTCATCGTAAGAGCGGAATTTTATATCGACGAGATGAGAAAGCACGATTTCGGCCTCGTTTTCAGAAAGCCCCGAAAAAGGAGAGCAGAGAAAAGCCGCAAACGCATTGATGTCGCTCGGATAAACGCAAATCCGCAGAAAATTGTAGATATCATTTATGACAGCGTCCTCAAAAATATTTCCGAACTGGTCAACTGAAAAAGGAATATTGAAAAGAGAGAGATATTTTGTGAGAATTTTGCGGTCCGTGCGTGAGCGGTCAAGAATCGCAAAATCGCTCCACTGAATTTTTTCTTTGCCGTTCTCAGGATTTTCTGATTTTTCATCATAAATCTGCCGGATTTTTTTTGCGGCAAAATACGCGTCAATTTCCTTTTGCGGAAGATAATTCAGTCTTTTCTCAGGCAGAAGATTCTCGTTCTCGATGATTTTTTTGTCGCTTGAAAAGCAAAAATGAACACGGACATTTTCCGCCGTCAGCAGAGGAAGCTCCGCTCCGTTCTTTTTCGCTTCTTTTGCATAGTTCGCCTCGTAACGTTTTTCTTCATCAGGCGCCTCGAAAATTCCGTTTCCGTTTTTAAAAAGCAAATTGAACGAAGTCAAAAGCTCAGCGTCGGAACGGTAATTGAAAGTCATAGAAAGCTGCGCATTTTCAGCCTTTTCCGGGTCTAAATCTGTAAGCTCGTTAAAAACCGTAACGTCTGCTCCGCGGAATTTGTAAATCGACTGTTTTTCATCGCCGACAAAGAAAAGCTTGTCTTGGTCCCGCTTGTCGAAAACTATTTTTCCGCCGGAATCTCTGAACACAATCTGATCGTGAAGAGAAGCCGGATTGTCATCGTCAGTCTGAATCACAAAATTCTCTTTCGGATTTTCAGACTCGAATTCCCCTTTTTTGATTGAAAGAAGATAAAGCAGATCGCGGTTCTTGCCGTTGTTGTCCTGAAATTCGTCAATCATGATTTTCTTGTAGGAATTTTTCTCCTGGTTTCTTATATCTTCGTTTTCAAGCAGAACTTTCAGCGCAAGAGACGTTACGTCGGAAAAAGTAAGGCTTCCGGACCGGCGTTTTGAAGCGTTCACCTGCTGGGTAAATTCCTCAAGAAGGCAGTTAAGACTCTTGATTGCCGCATACTGATTTATAAAAGTATTGCAAAGTTTTAACCAATGATAAGAATCGTTGTAGAGACTTTTAGGCTCAGGAGTTTTTCTGTCCGCATTTGAAGTGAGAATAGCGCGGAGGGATGAAATGTATCCCGAATTTGACATCGACCTGATTTCTTCAAGAATGTTTTCAAAAGGTCTTGTTTCTGAAAGTTTTCCGAGAATTGAATCGTAATCATTTTCAAAATCATCTGCCTTTATTCCTTCAATTTCCGGAAGTTTTGAAGACTCATCGTAAAGGCGGCCGCACAAGTCTGCGTATTTTTGATTTTTTTCAGTAATCTTAGCTTCTTTTAAAGCGGAAGCTGCATCATTGACATAGCTAAAAAGCGGCGTAAATTGAGACTCAAGCATTTTTTCAAAGCCCGGAGTTTTTTCGCCTTTCACAAGATAATTCCATACCGCGGCGATTTCAACCCGCTGCTTTTCAAGCTTTTTAAGGAAATATCCTTTCTGTGTAGCGATGCTCGTGTTTTTTATCACAGTCCCGGCAAGGACCTTTTCCGCAAAGTCCTGGAGTTTTCCCGGATCCGCAAAAGTCTGAAGCGCAGGAGAGTCTTTTTTCTTCAAGATGAATTTGAAAGCATCGTTTTTAATGTTCCGCTCGCTGTCCGCAGACGCCACAGAAAATTCAGGCGTAAGCCCGTAGCGGTTCGCGCATTGCCGCACAACAGAGCCGCAGTAGGAATCAAGAGTCTGAATGTGCGAATTCGAGAATGTCTGAAGAGCTTTTTTTGCGAGGGAAATTTTTTCTTCCGTTAAGTCGGTCTCAGCTTCCGCCTTTTCGGAGCTGCCACATTTTTTATAGTCCGCAAAAAAAGAAAGAGTATCGTAAATTCGCTGATACATCTCGCTTGCGGCCTTGTCTGTGAATGTGAGTGTCAAAATCTCGCTCACATCAATTTTTAGAGACATCACAAGCCATGCAAAACGTGTCGCGAGAACCTGTGTTTTTCCGGAGCCGGCTCCGGCCGCCACAACCGCGTTTTTCGTGTTAAAGCAAACTTCGCTCTGATCTTTGTCGAGCGGGCGCGGAATCAAATTCAAATATTTGAAATCATTCATTTTCTCGTCTCCAGCGTTCTGTCGCCAATGGTATAAGCCGTTCTGCAGATTGCCTTGAACTGGCAGCGCGCGCAGTTTTCATATTTGCTGACGCTAAGCTCATTTTTCCTGCCCCGCAAGGATTTTGGCGCAAAATCATAATTTTCGGTTTTTGTTTTGAACAATTCCGCATATCTTAGAGAAGTTTCCATTGCCGGGACAAAATCAGAAAGGATTTTCTTTGAGCCTTCCGTGTTGTCAAAGGCAGCAGCCTTGCAATTGCCGTTTATCGCATAAAAATAAGACGCGAACAGCTCGCCTTTTAAATTCCCAAGACGGATGTTTTCAGAAACAAGATTCGCATAGAAAGGCATCTGAAAATCGCGCAGAATCCCCTCATCGGAAACAGAACTTTCTTCCGCGCTAGGTATTGAATTCTTGCTGTTTTTATAATCCAAAATGACAAATTCGCCTTCCGCGCTTTTTAAAAGACAGTCAATCTTTCCGAACAGGTCAAAGCCGCCAAAATCGCCCGCCAAAGTTTTCTCAACGCCAAGAACCAGACATTTTCCAACGCCGTTGATATTTTCAAATCCTTTTTTACCAGAGTATTCACCGAAAGGAAGCAGGAGAATTTTCAGAAATTCAAAAATGGAATCGGCGATTTTTGTTTTCTGGGAGTCAAGCGTAAAAAGCACAAGAGGCAGATCCCGGAAATCGGAATGGTTATCATGAATCGCATTGTTGACAAGATCGCCGTAAAGCAGTTTTTTGATTCCGAAAGTAACATCCTCCTGCTTGTTGAGAAGCGTTTCCTTATTCTGATTTTTATTGTCATCTGATTCTGAATTTTCTTCTTTTGGAAGCGGCACGCCTATAAAACAGCCGTTTTTCGCGTCGTACCAGGGAAGAGTTTTCCCTTCGTATTTTTTCATGAAATTCTCAAGGATTTTATGGTTTAAATTTCCCATGTCAAAATTCTGCATGAGCCTTGTGTCCAAAGAATCGTCCTGAAGGCGCAGAATTTTTTTCAAGACCCATTTTCTAGGACATGGGAAGAACTGCTCCATATCTCCGCGCGCGGAAATTTTTATATGCCCGCTCTGAACTTCCGGATCTGAAACAGCAGAATTTCCGCGGCTTTGCCTTAAAACGTAGTCGACATTTTCCTTGATTTTTCCGTTCACAAAATAACCGCGGCTTTCAGAATTTTGTCCGCTTTCATTATTATTCACATTTTCCAGCGCGGAATTTTTCCAGTTTTCAAGCGAGATTTTCTGTTTTTCTGTCAGGAGAATTTTTTCTTCTCCGCCGCTGGCAATCCAGTTTTTTTCCGCAAGAATATAGTCAGAAATTGTTTGTTCAGGCTGAATCTTTAAATTTTCAAGGCTTGAATGCGGAATCGAAAATCCTGAGAAAGAGTCCTCTGCGTAAGAAAAATGCACAAACCCACCATCCGCTCCGTCGGTCTCCCTGGCGTAAAGTTTCGCAGTGACATCGCTTTGTCGCATGGAAAGGTCGTCTGCGGCAAAGCCG
>CAVDRA010000185.1:0-3922 GCA_963611155.1 bacterium
CGATGTACTGGGCCTTAAAGATGCGAACAGCCGCGAGTTTGACGAGGTTTGCGAGCATCCTGTAATCGACTTGATGAAAGACCAAGAAGGCGTAATTATGGGCGGAACGATGCGTCTCGGAAAATATCCTTGCAAGATTCAGAAAAACACGATTCTCAACAAGGCTTACAATTCAGACCTTATCGAGGAACGCCATCGTCATCGCTATGAGTTCAACAACGATTACCGCGAGGAGCTTAAAAAGCGCGGCCTGATTATCGGCGGAACAAGTCCGGATGACAAGATTGTCGAGACAGTCGAGCTTTCTGAAAAAGAACATCCGTTCTACGTTGGAGTTCAGTTCCATCCTGAGTTCAAGAGCCGCCCGAACAATGCCGGACCGCTTTTTGTTGAATTCCTGAAGGCTTGTCTTTAGCATAATGCCTTTCTGGCGGATAATTTTGGAGAAAATATGTATACAGAATCAGAAGTAATGGATTTTATCAAAGAAGAAGATGTCAAATTTATCAGGCTCGCGTATTTTGACCTTGCGGGGAAGCAAAAAAACGTTTCTATCTTGGCCGGCGAGCTTGAAAACGTCTTCAAGAACGGTTTTTCGTTTGACGCCTCTGCCGTTGACGGTTTTGAAAAACCTAACAAGTCTGATCTTTTTCTTCATCCGGACCCTTCAACGCTGAGTGTTCTGCCGTGGAGGCCAAGCGCAGGAAAAGTTGTCAGAATGTTCTGCGACATAAAGCATCCCGACGGAACACCGTATAAAAAGGATTCACGCTATCTTTTAAGAACAGCGGTTGAGAAAGCGAAAAAAGAATTCGATCTTACTCTTGATTTTGGAACAGAATTTGAATTTTATCTCTTTAAATTAGACGAGAATGGAAATCCGACAAAAATTCCTTTTGACAACGCCGGATACATGGACATTGCGCCTGAGGACAAGGGCGAGAATATCCGGCGTGAAATTGACTTCACGCTCGAGCAAATGGGAATAACGACTGAGTCTAGCCATCATGAGGAAGGGCCGGGCCAGAACGAAGTTGACTTCAGATACTCGGACGCTTTGACCGCCGCAGACAACGCATCGACCTTCAAGTGGATTGTCCGCACAAAAGCCGCAGCTAACGGCTTATACGCTGATTTTGAGCCGAAGCCTCTCCAGGACAAGCCCGGAAACGGAATGCACATAAATATCTCAACGTCAAAGCAGAAGCTCATTCCTTCGATTTTGGCTGGAATAATGGAGCATTTGCCGGAAATTACTTATTATTTGAATCCGACAAAAAATTCATATGACAGGCTTGGCGAGCACAAGGCTCCAAAATACATCACATGGGGATATGAGAACCGCTCAACTGTAATCAGGGTGCCGGCTGCGAGAGGAAACAAGAGAATTGAAATCCGCTCAAGCGATGCCGGAACGAATCCTTACATTGCATTCACTCTTCTTCTTCATGCCGCAATGGATGGAATTAGGAGAAAGATGGATCCTCTTGAGCCTTGCGAGGAAAATCTCTTTGACAGGGAAACCGCTGAGAAATACAATTACAGAACAATTCCGGACACTTTGAACACTGCAAAAGACATTGCGGAAAAAAGCCAGTTTATAAAGGAAATCTTTAAATAATGAGTTCTGACACACACAGCGTTCTTGTTGTTACAAAAGACCCGAAAATCTCCGTGCTTGCTTCTGCGATGCTGATTTCTCCCGTTTTTGAAACGACTGTCACACAGAATTTTCAGGAAGCTCGTCGTATTTGCTCTGAGAGAGTCTACAACATAGTTCTCGTTGACTTCGCTGACGGCGAAGGCTCTGATTTTGCGGCTGATATTTCTGACTCGACAAGCACAGTCCTGCTTTTATGCCCGAATCATCTTTACGAGCAGGTCAGCTACAAAGTTGAGCCGTACGGAGTTCTAACGGTCGCGACCCCTTTTGACCAGTTCTATTTCTACAGCATGATAAAGGCTGCGATTGCTGTTCAGTACAAGGTTCAGATTCTTTCAAGCCAGACTGTAAAGCTTAAAGAGAAAATGGAGGAAATCCGCCTGATAAACCGCGCAAAGCTTCTTCTGATGGAGAATGAGAAAATAAGCGAGAAAGATGCTCACCATGCAATTGAAAAGCGCGCGATGGATACAGGAGCAAAAAAAACTAAAGTCGCGGAAGAATTGATTAAAAAGTATTCAAACTGATAAAATCTTTGTATGTCTAATATTGTTGTTACAGCAGAGAAAATAGTTTCGGGCGGCGACTGCCTCGCAAAAAATAATGGCAAGAATATCTTTATACCTTTCGCTATTCCCGGCGAAAAGCTTGAAATTGAGATAACAGGATCTTTCCGCGATTATGACAAGGCAAGAATCGTAAAAATAATTTCGCCTTCGCCGCACAGAGTGGAGCCGTTCTGCCCTCTTTATGGAAAATGCGGCGGCTGCAATATGCAGCATATAGATTCAGAATATCAGATTGAGCTCAGAAAAAATATTCTCCGGGAATGTTTTGAGCGGGAAGGAATCGAGGTTCCGGAAATCAAAGTAATCTCAGGACAGCCAAAAGGATACAGAAGCAGAATTCAGCTTACAGACGGCGGATTCAACGAGGCCGGCTCAAATAAAATTGTCAGCCTTGATTTTTGTCCTGTCGCAACTGCCGAGATTAACAAGTATCTTGCAGAAACACCCCAGAACAAGCGTCCGCATGGAAGAGTTCATATTTTCGGCGACAAGAGAATTATCTCAGAAAACAAAGTCATCGTCGCTGAAGAGACAAAACGAGACCCGCGGAATGTAAAGCTTGAGGGAAAAATAACTTCAAACCGCAGAAAAAATCTTCAGATAAGAAAAAACACGTATTTTGCAGGAACAAATCTCAACAGCTCGAACAAGTGTTCTGTCGAGATTTCAGGAAAAAAAATAGAATTCGATGTCCAGGGATTTTTTCAGTCGAATCTTGATGTTCTTGAAAAATCGATCGATGAAATCAAGCAGAACATGGGCGGGAAAAGCTGCCTTGATATGTATTCCGGGTGCGGAACTTTCAGCGTTTTTCTTTCCGAGATTTTCGGCAAGATGTTTCTTGTAGAGCATAACCGCGAGCAGATTGTTTTCGCGGAGACAAACCTTCTTGGAACAAGCCACGAAAGCTATGGACAGTCGGGCGAAAAATGGGTCAGGGAAAGCGAGCCTCTTATAGCTTCAAACAACGGAAAATTTGATGCCGTTGTAATTGATCCGCCGCGCTCAGGAATGGAAAAAAGCGTCTGCCAGTGGCTTTGCCGGGCGAAAATTCCGCAGGTGCGCGCAGTCAGCTGCAATCCGAGCACTCAGGCGCGGGACGCGGCTTTTTTGGTAAAGGCCGGATACAAACTTGAAAAACTTTATCTTCTTGATTTTTATCCTCAGACAGCCCATATAGAAAGCCTTGCGAATTTTGAGAATATATAGAAAAGATAAAAATTCTGGCGAAAAATCAAGGATTAAGATTAAGAGAGAACAAAAAGTGCCTTTCCTGAAAATCAGATATTTTTTAAAGAAGAAAAACTCAGTCTTTTTTATTTTGCTTTTTTTTCATGGATTTTCATTCCTTAATTTTATTTCTGCGCAGTCTCCGCTCCGGACTGTGGATTTGGCCGGGCAAAAGCCGTCTTGGCAGGCTGTAATCGGTGGCGAGGCGATTTCCCCCTGCGTTGAGACTTCGTATGGAATCGCCGTTGTCTCTGATGGAAGAATGCTTTCCGCATGCACAAACAACGGAAATGTAATCTGGCAGCGTCCGATAAAGGGCCGGCCTTCAAAATATATAAGCGCGTTCGGCGATTTTCTTTATGTCGTGACGGATTCTTCCCGCCTTAATCTTGTGAATCCCAGCGGAATGACAATATGGAGCGCTATCTGCCCTTTTGATATAGCCGCGGCTCCTCTGCCC
>CAVDRA010000186.1:0-3887 GCA_963611155.1 bacterium
GAACTAATTTTGCGCTTTTAAAGCGCACAGCTTCCATGCCCTAACGCAAAAAAAAACTTAAAAGTCGGTAAAATACAAATACCCCCCCCATTGTATGCAAAAGACATATTATCATTCCAATTATCTAAGAAAACATTCTTAATTGGAGGATTTTTATGAAAAAAGTTTTAAGAATTGCCGCAGTATTTTCTGCCCTTGCCCTAATGACAAGTTTTATCGCCTGCTCTACCGGCGGCGGAAGCGATGACGATAGCAGCACAACAACACAGTCCGCAAAGGGCTCGACAGATGGAAGCGCAGAAAAAATTAACTTGACTGTTAATGTCACATCCCTTGATTTTTCCGAAACGACATCGGGACTTTCTGATACTGCTGACTCTGCCAAAAACGGAACTTATATGATTCCTTCCACAACAACGATTTTTAACGTATTGACGCCTACAAAAGACAGCAAAGCTTTCTGGTATACAAATACCGCCCGCTCAAAAATCAGCGCGCTTCAATTAAATTCAGAAGGAGAGCTCGGTTTTACGCTTTCAGGCTCAGCAACTGTAAAAGTCACTTTCTTGAGCACAGGAGATTCAAACTCATCTGCGATTACCGTAAATGGCACGCAAAACTCTGTAACAGGAAAAAACGCCCAACAATTCACCTGGACTATAACAGAAGGCGGAGATTACACAATTGCCAGCACAGGCACTTCAAACGCTAGAATCACGGCTTTCTCGATTGTAGAGGACTAAGTAGACTAAGCAAACTAAGCAAGGCTAATCACAAAAATTAAATCTCTTTTTTCATTCGGCCGCCTAATAAGATTTCGCTTTTTAGGCGGTCTTTTTTTGCTGAGCAAGTTTTTTCGCATTCTTTGTCCTGCAAGATTTGTTCCAAACATGCCATGCACACTGCTCCTGATTTCTGATAATATAAGAATATGGCTAGAGAAAGATTAAGCAGCAGACTTGGATTTATTCTGCTAAGCGCAGGATGCGCTATTGGATGCGGAAACGTATGGAAGTTTCCGTGGATGGTCGGTCAGAATGGAGGCGGCGCATTCGTTCTTGTTTATCTTGCATTTCTTGTTGTGCTGGGGCTTCCGGCTCTTACGATGGAATTTGCGCTTGGAAGAGCGTCACAGGCAAGTCCGGTTCGGATGTATCAGAAACTTGAAAAGCCAGGCTCAAAATGGCACATACACGGCTACGTCTGCCTTCTTGGAAACATTTTTTTGATGGCGTTCTATACGGTTGTTACAGGCTGGCTGATTTATTATTTTGTCTCGTTTGTCTTAGGAAAATCAGGCGATCTTAGTTTTGGAAAAATGATTTCAAGCCCCAAAATAAACGTCGTCTATCTTTTTATCGCCGTCGCAATGTGTTTTGCGATTCTTACGCAAAATCTTCAAAACGGGCTTGAGCGAATCACAAAATACATGATGGTCCTGCTTCTCGTCTTGATGACAGTTCTTGCGGCGCGAAGCATTTCTCTTCCTGGCGGCGCAAAAGGACTTTCATTTTATCTTGTCCCAAACTTCAAAAAAATCACGGTTCCTGTTGTTGTAGGCGCGATGAACCAGGCGTTTTTTACGCTTTCAATCGGAATCGGCGCAATGTCTATTTTCGGAAGCTACATCGGAAAAGACAGAAGTCTTATGGGCGAAACTGTAAAAGTAATCGTTCTTGACACTTTTGTCGCTGTGACAGCAGGCCTTATTATTTTCCCGGCTTGCGCTTCGTTCAACATCGCCGTTGACGCAGGACCTTCCCTTCTTTTCAACACAATGACAACCGTTTTCAACAACATGGGAGGCGGCAGACTGTGGGGAAGCCTTTTCTTCCTTTTCATGGTGTTCGCAGCATTTTCAACCGAGCTTGCAGTCTGCGAAAACATTCTCGCATGCGTGCGCGAAATGACAGGCTGGCCGCGCGCAAAAGGCTGCCTGATCTGCGGAAGCGGCATTTTCCTTATCTCGCTCACAACAGCGCTTGGCTACAGCGTTTTCAAATTTCATCCGTTCGGAGAGGGCTCGGCATGGCTTGATTTTTGGGATTTTATCGTAAGCAACAATCTTCTTCCGCTCGGCGCGCTGATTTTCGCGCTTTTCAGCTGCAGCAGCCGCTTCGGCCTTGGCTGGGGAAAATTTATGCAGGAAGCAAACGAGGGCGAAGGCCTGAAAGTAAAAAACTGGATGAAACCTATATTCGCATATTTCGTTCCGCTGTGCATTGTCGCAATCTACATAATCGGGCTTGTGACTTTCAAATGGAAATAAAGCGTTGATAACCGCCGCTTCGCGGCGGACAGGCTTTTCTAAATTCTCGCTCGTTTTCCTTGCCGCCCATCATCCGCGCAGTCCGCAAAAAAAAGTTCAAAACTCTGTCTATAAATATCCATCAAAAATCAGTCCGCCTTCAAAAATTGAAAAGTGCGTGCCTTTATGCTATAACAGACGAATCATAAAAAAACAGCGGAAAAAGAGGTGCGGCTCCGTGCTTAACCATAGAAAAATAGAATCTAGCGACGATGCAAAAATCGCGGAAATCATCCGCGCGAATCTGGAAAAATTTCATCTTAATATTCCCGGAACCGCGTACTTTGATCCGGAGCTGGACCATCTTAGCGCTTACTATAAAAGCAATCCTGAAAAGCGCGCCTATTTTATCGCTTTCGGCACAAACAAAAATATTGCAGGCGGTATCGGAATCGCAGAATTCAGCGGAATCGACTGCTGCGCGGAGCTTCAAAAGCTTTATCTCAACGACGCAGCGAAAGGAAAAGGCTACGGAAAAGAGCTTGTGAAGCTGGCCGAACGTTGGGCAAAGAACGCAGGCTACAAAAAACTTTACCTTGAAACACACACAAATTTTGAAGTCGCCTTGAAGCTCTAAGAAAAAGCCGGCTTCCATCAAATTGAAAAGCCATGCTTAACCCAGCACAGCATAATGAGCCGTTTTTATCTAACAGAACTGTAATTCAACCTGGCAAAATCATAGAAACCAAAAAAGGAGAAAAATCTAATGACTATAAGAAAAGCAACTGAAAATGACATTCCGAAAATTATCGGTCTGCTCGGCCAAGTTCTTCAAATTCATGCTGATATACGCCCGGACATCTTTATTCCAGGAACCACAAAATACACAAACGAAGAGCTTTCCCAAATGCTCAAAGACGAGACAAATCCGATTTATATAGCGGCAGACGAAAATGACGTTTGCGCCGGCTACGCTTTTTGCCAGCTTCGCGAGCAGCCGTTCTCAAACAACATGGTGCAGTTCAAATCGCTTTTTATAGACGATTTGTGCGTTGACAAAAACACAAGAGGCCAGCATATCGGAGAAAAACTTTTTGAGCATGTGAAATCAGAAGCGAAAAAAATGGGCTGCTATGAAGTAACGCTCAATGTATGGGCAGGAAACACGCCGGCGGAAAAATTCTATGAGAAAATGGGACTGAAGACAAAAGAGCGGCAGCTAGAATACATATTGCAATAGCAAAAAGCAGACACAGCAAGACAAAATTGCAGGGGCTGCCGTCGCAGTTTACAAAAACGAAGAAATCCCGAAAAAAATCTATTGTTTATCTTAGCTTCGGAAAAATTCTGCAGAGACCTTCGTAGCAAAGATAGCCGGCTGTCACGCTGATTGCCTTGTCAAGAATATTCACAGGAATTCTCGGCAGCAAAGCGGCGAGAAAAGCCGGAACATTTGCGCTCTCGAGAAGTGCGTACATAAAACGCACCTGTGAGCTTTCACTATAATTGACAGCAGCCGACAAAACAGCAAAAATCACCGCGCCTTCAAAGCTGATTATAATTGCCAAAAGGAAAATCAGAAAAAGAATATCAACCATAGTAATTTTTCTATGCTTCAAAACATAGAATCTGATAACTA
>CAVDRA010000187.1:0-3884 GCA_963611155.1 bacterium
CTCCAGCAATTCCTGTGTTAATGATATTTGTGCATCCGAACTGCAAAATCAGCCGTTGAGCGCAAAGAGCCGCATTCACTTTTCCAATTCCAGAGCGGACAAGCACGACATCGTTTCCATGGATTTTTCCTTCCATAAATAAAAGCGAACCAGTCTCTGTTTTTCTGATGTTTTCTCCCATAAGCGAGCGAAGATAATCAATCTCAATTTCCATAGCGCCGATAATTCCGATTTTTCTCATTTTTTCCTCCAATTTTCCTAAGATGCAAAATATTCATTAATTTGCATTGTTTTTCATTATTTTCTAGAAAAATAACAATCTTTTCAATGATTTTCGCCAAAAAGTATTGATTAAAAACTCCAAAACCTCTAATATACTCTCAGCAGCAAGATAGATTGAATCTTAAAAAAAGATTCAATCAAAAAAAGGCCGTGTTTTTCCTCCTTTACACGAGCCTTTTTCTTTTTTAAACTGATTCCATGATTCACGAAACTTTCACGCTTAAAAATCATGGAAATCAAATTCCTTTCATAAAAACATATATTCTTCAAAAAACAAACAATCCTAAGACAACAAAACGGCCCTTTGTGCTGATAATTCCTGGCGGAGGCTACGATCATTACGGACAGCACGAGCAGGAAGAAGTCGCGCTTAAACTAACATCGCTTGGATTCAGCTGCGCAATTCTTTACTACAGCCTAAAAACTACAAAATTTCCAGAACCGCTTTTAGATGCGGCAGAAGCGGTCGCCTTTGTGCGCAAAAACGCCCCGGTATGGAATATCGACGAAAACAAAATCATCGTGCTTGGTTTTAGCGCCGGCGGACACTTGGCGGCAACACTCGGAGCATACTGGAATTCAAAAATAATTTCTGAATTCACAGATTTAAATGCAGAGCAAATAAAGCCAAATTTTCTCGTGCTTTGCTATCCTGTAATAACCGCCAACAAAGATTTCTGCCATACAGGCTCGGTAAACGCTCTTCTCGAAAGTCTGGATGAAAATGAAATTCAGAACATTCTAAAACTTTCAGGCCATGATAAAATCAGAGACGTTTTTTCAATTGAAAAAAACATCTCAAAAAATTTTCCGCCAGCGTTCGTCTGGCATACGCTGCAGGACAACGCTGTTCCAGCAGAAAACACGCTTTTTCTGGCACAAGCCCTCAGACGCGAAAAAATAAATTTTGAATATCATCTTTTTAGCCGCGGAAACCACGGGCTTGCCCTTTCATCGCCGCAAACAGCAAACAATGACGGCTCAAACATTGAAAAAGAATGCGAAATCTGGCCTGAGCTTTTCTACAATTGGATAACTCCGCTGCTCTAACGCATTTTTCATAGAATCCAGAATTTCCGTTTTTCTGCAATATTTTTCTCTCCATACATCTTTTTTCTTAACTATGATAAAATCGGGCTATGAAAACAAATTTAAATGCTCCACGATGGAGTCTCGACTCAATTTTCAGTTCAATAAAATCTGAAAAATACGAGGATTACCTCGAAAGATTCAAAGGAATTCTTTCAAAAGCTGAAAATCATCTTAACGATTCACAAAATGCAAAAACAAGTTTTAACAGCTGGCTAAAAAACGCCATCACTATTTTCAACGAACTGGCTTCATTTTCGCGCACGCTGAATTCTTTCGCGTATCTGATTTATTCCGTCGACACGACAAACACGGACTATCTGAACAACATTTCCGCAGTCGACAATCTTCTGATCCAGGAAAATCAGCTTTCGCAAAAATTTCAAGCGATTCTGAAAGAAAATCAGCAAAAAATTGAATCATTTTTAACGGAAAATCCAGAATTCAAAATTTATGAGTTTATTTTAAAAGAAGCAGTCGAAAGCATTGAGCACCAGATGACTCCAGAACTGGAAAAGCTTGCCTCAGAAATCCAGCAAAGCGGCGGAAACGCATGGGAAAAACTTCACGAGCAGATTATCTCCAATCTTAGAGATTTAGAGACAGGAAAAACTTTTAACGAGTTAAGAAACGATGCTTATTCTCCTGATCCGAAGCTTCGTTTTGAGTCCTACAAAAAGGAAATTGCGCTACTAAAACAAAACGAGATTGCTCTTGCAGCGACACTCAACAACCTAAAAGGCGAAACAATCACGCTCAACAAACGTAGAAATTTTTCAGAAGCTATTGACCGCTCGCTTTTATCAAGCAGGCTGAGCAAAAAATCGCTTAATGCGCTTATATCAGCGATTGAAAATTCGCTTCCGGAATGGAGAAAATATTTCAAGGCAAAAGCAAAATATCTAAAAAAACATGGGCTGACGGTTTCAAACGAAAACTCGGAAGGGATCGCATTTTACGACCTTTTCGCGCCTCTGGAAAATCATGAATCAAAATCTGAAGATTCACTTCTTTCAAAGCAATGGACTTTTGGGGAGGCAATTCAATATGTAATTGAAAAATACTACTCATTCAGCAAAGAGATGGGAGATTTTGCCACAAAAGCATATAAAGAAAACTGGATTGATGCGGAAATTCGAGGCGGAAAAGTAGGCGGCGCATACGACGAAGATATTCCGTTAGGGCATCAAAGCCGAATTCTGAGCAATTTTACAGGTTCGTTTTCCGATGTGATTACACTTGCGCATGAAATAGGACACGCATACCATTTTTCTTGCATGAAAAACCAGCCGGCCACTTTCTTTGATTATCCGATGACTCTTGCGGAAACCGCTTCGACCTTTGCGGAGACTATTGTAAAGCAAGATATTATAAGCAAAGCTTCCGGTTTCGATAAAATTCAGGCGCTGGAGCTTGATCTCCAAGATGCGAGCCAAGTTTTGGTCGACATTTTAAGCCGGTTTTATTTTGAAAAGTCTGTTTTCAGCGAACGGGAAAAAAGCGAGCTTAACGCTGAAGATTTTTGCAGATTAATGAAAAAAGCACAGGAAGATTCATATGGAATCGGACTCGGCACAGAAAAACACGAGTACATGTGGGCTGTAAAATCACATTACTATTCCACAGCTCTGGATTTTTACAATTATCCTTATGCGTTCGGGCAGCTATTCGCAATGGCACTATATGAACAGTACAAACAAAACGGCGATTCGTTTACACAGCTTTATCCTGAAATAATGAGCAAAACAGGAAGCATGAGTTGCGAAGATTTATGCAAAATTGCAGGCTTGAATATCCAAGACGAAAGAGCATGGTCAAAAGCAATCTCAATCTATACAAACGAAATTAAAGATTTTGTTTCTCTGCTAGAGCAAATTTAAAAAAATAAAGCCGCTCTTGTACAAAAGAGCGGCATCGCATAGTCAATTAAACAACTTATGCTTCAGCAGAAGCATTTGCAGCAGCTGCTGCAGCTTTTCCAGCACGAGCTTCTTTTCTTGCAATATTTTTCAATGCAGCATTGCAAATCTTACAGATTTTTACATTCTGTCCGTCAATTTCCTTTTCATAAAGAACTTTGACATTTTTGTTTCCACAACGTGGGCAAACTCCACGTCCGTGATTTGCTTCAGTGCGGATTCCAGTTCCGCGGTGTGCTTTAGACATATTCTAACTCCTTATTTTGAAGCTTCTTCAGAAGCTGGAGCTGCGTTTTCTGCAGACTTAGCTTTAGAAGCTGTCTTTTTTGCAGGAGCTTTCTTTGCAGCAGGTTTCTTCTCTTCAGCAGATTCAGAAGACTTTTTAGAAGCTGCCTTTTTTGCAGGAGCATCTTTTTTAGCTGATGCCTTTTTAGCAACTTTATCTTCTTCACTTGGCAACTTGTAGTCAACCAACTCAAGGATTACAACATCAGCGGCGTCACCCTGTCTGAATCCCAATTTTAGGATTCTTGTGTAACCACCATTTCTGTCCTTCATTCTTGGACCAAGCTCAGTAAACAATTTATTCAAGAC
>CAVDRA010000188.1:0-3884 GCA_963611155.1 bacterium
GTCAGACGGCTTCGTGTCTAGAAAATCTAAATCAAGATTACTGAACGACTGCCCACATGCCGGCTCCAGCGTTCTCTGTTACATTTGTTTTTGCGTCTGACGCGCTGTCTGCGGTGTAGGTGTAAACATTTACAGCCGAGCTGAACAAAGTAGTTCCTGTAACAGTCGAGTTGCGGCCTTTTGAAGCATTGTCGCTGTTTCCGTTTGAATACAGACTTCCATCAGAATTCTTAAAGCTGTATGTTATTCCGCTTCCAAAATAGTTGTTTTCTGCGTAGATAATACTTCCTGCCCTTACTCCGACCGCATACTGCTGAGTGTAATGCGGGTCTGAAGCTTCATAGTAGTTATTGTAAAGGTGCAAAGTCGTATTTCTTACCATAGGAAGACGCTGACCACAGTTATAGAAATAATTGTGATGGTAAGTAATCAGTCTTGTTGAGCTTAAGCCGTCTTTGTCGCTTGAGCCAATCAGACTTGTCTTGTCATGGTCCATAAATTTGCAGTAAGAAACTGTTATGTATTTTCCAAGCCCCTTAATGTCCAGAAGACCGTCATAAGTCTGCCATTTTTCGCTTGTTGAACCGCCGGTAGAAACATAGGAAAGGTACATTGTGTCTTTGAACGTGCAGTGGTCAATCCAGATGTTCTGTGTGCTGCTGCCCTGGATTGTGATGCAGTCAAACTGAGCGTTGTAGCCGTCGCCCGATTCATGGTGAGGGAACGGGTCGTAGGCGTCCTGAATCGTAAGGTTGCGCAAAACCACATTCTGAACCCCGCTTATGCTCAAAGTTCCGCCCTTTATTCCGCTTTCGTCTGTAAGACCGATGATTGTCGTGTTGGAAGCAATATTCAGCTGGATAATCGACTTGTATGCGTTGTTCAGAGTCCACAAAGTTGAGTAAAGACTGGAGTTAGAATCGTCTGTTTCACCGTCCTCTGTGCTAGTTGAGCAGGCTGCAGCATAAGCAGACTTCCATGCGCTGTATGTCGCGTAAGTTCCGCTGGTTTTTAAGTTTACAAGAGAATCAAGGCTGTCAGAAGTGCCGCCGGCTTCAGAAGGCAGATAACCGTTGCTCATGTCAATCATTCCGTTTACATAAATGATATATCCGCCTTTTTTTGCATAAGTCATAAGGTCACTTCTTGTAGAGACCGTAACGGTTGTCGAAGCAGAAGTTGACCAGCTTGTGCCGGCGTAGCCTGTAGGAGTGTCGCTGGCAGAGATTTCTCCGTCAGATGCACCCGCAGAACTTACGTCGTCGCCCGAACTCCCGCTGCCTGTTGAACACGACGCAAAGCCCGCCGCACACAGAAACGAGAGGAAGAATATTTTTAGCAATGCAAAAGAGGCCTTTTTCGCCCCTGCCGATTTTCCTGTAAGAACCATAAAAACTCCTAGGTTTTAAGACTTCGCGCCATCTGCTTCTTGCGGCCGATCTATATTCAGGGTATCTCTAAAAATTGCAATTTTTAGAGGCTCCCTTCAATTTAGAGATTCCGCAACAGCGCGAAAAATTGCAGTTGATAAGAAAGTTTTCAACACAAACTTGTGAATAAGAACTTTGACGCTTTTTTAGGCTATGCGCCCATAACTTTTTATAATCAATTTTTTATAATCAACTTTTTAACAAATATGCCAGCAAGGATATTATTCTGGGCAGATTTTATCAATATTCTTTAGAAATATTTAATCATTGTCTTAATCTTTCAGCAGATTTTATATACAGAAAATTATTTTCCAAGAAAAGGAAAATTTATGACGCACAGACGGGTAAAATTCAGCTTGAAAACAAAGAGAAAACGCTCTTTTCCGGATTGAGCTCGGAAAAAAAAGACGGAAAAAACTTGAAAAAAGCGGCATTTTTCCGCTTCGATAAAAGAGAGAAAAGCAGAAAACAAGAAGCCGCGGCGTTTTTTCCGCAAATAAAGCGCGGAGAATAAAAAAATCCCGCCGGCACGATTTTCACGCGCCGGCAGGACTTCCTGTTTTTATAAAAATTAAGATTCGCTTATTAAAAACTCAAGTTCTCTAAAATTTATCCGCGGAAACGGGCAGACAACACAAAAACTAAAGCGGCGAAGAAATCAAAGCCTACTAATTTTTTCTTCCAGCCTCGTCCAGCATTTCCCGGATTGCTCCGTTCGGTTTTCTTAAAACTTTCGAGCCGCGAGTGATTTTGCAAAGAGAAATATGTATTTTCTTTGCGATTTCCCGCTGGGTTGTGCCTTTGTCAATTTCGCGCATTAAAAGCCATCGCTTTGCGAAGTCTTTCAGCTCGGCTTTTGTGCATAAATCATCAAAAAATCTTTTTATAAAGTCCGCATCTTTTTCAGAAATCATGCTGTACATTTCATCGAGAGCGAAATCAAGTTCTTTTTCTGTTATCTCGTTGTTATTTTCCATAGAAACTATTTTAATTCTTTGCTCTTTTTTCTTCAAATCAAAAACGTTTTTTCTTTAATTGTATAAAGCTGTATAAAGCCCCCGCTCGTATAATTTCTCTGTTCTGCCGCTTAGCGTTCTAATTCTTCTTAAAGAGCTTTCCTGCAATTTTTCCAAGATTAAATGAACATTTTATTCCATAGTCAAAACATTTAATGTACGCGTCATCTGCAAATGCAGGAATTGAGTCATTGGTTATTATAAAACGCCAGGCACAGAATAAATTTACAGAAAGCCCAGTCTCCAAAATGCTGCTTCCAGCCGAGCGCGGGAAAAATAGAAATTGCCGTCCGTTTTTCGTCTTCTTCTGCGATTGAGTTTCCTGTAAACATTAAAAAATTTGTCGCAATTCCGCCGCCAAAATAAAGTTTTTCGAGCCTTTGCTTTGCAAAAGGATAGCAGCAGGCAGAAAGAGAAAGACCGATTGCGTCCAGCCAGAGTTTTTCGTTGTTGCCGTCTTTTTCAATGTATCGTGCAAAATCAAAACTTTCTTTTAGAGAAAATTTTGTAAAAAATTGCTTTTCATAAGAAAGGCCAATCCCCGGAATAAGCACAAACGCTGAATGCTCAGCAGGTCCCTTAAAATCGTTTTCGAAATAGCTTAAAAGCGCGTTCATCATAAATGACCAGCCGAGAGAAAAGATTCCTTCGCCAATAGAACTTGTTTTATTTTCTGAAAAATTCGTTTTCTGTTCTTCGGCTTTCTAGTCTGAAGAAAATTGAGATTCTCCAAAACAAAAGGAAGCTGTAAAAATTAAGCATAAAAAAATAAATATTCTTTTTTTGATAAAATTCATTTATGAGCCCTGCCCGCCACATTGCAAAGTCTAGCAAAAAAAAATCCGGAGAACTGAAAAACAATTCTCCGGATTATTCAAGATTTGCAAGAAAAAAACTACTCTGTCGGGCGTTTTTTCAGGCTCTTGCTTTCTGTAATCGCTCTTCCCTCGCCGGTTTTCTGTTCCATCATCGCGCGGACTTTCAGCGGAAGTCCGAACAAAGTGATGAATCCCTGGGCATCTTTGTGGTCGTACAAGTCGCCAGTTGTGAACGAAGCGATATTCTCGCTGTAAAGGCTGTATTTAGAGTCTGAACCTGCGGCGCGGACCATTCCCTTTACAAGCTTGACTTTTGTCCAGCCGGTAACTGTCTGCTGTGTTGAATCAACGAATGCCATGAGTGCATCGTACAGCGGTGTGAATACTTTTCCGTCGTAAATGAGTTCTGCAAGGCGGAGGGCAACCTGCTGCTTGTAGTGGTAAGTGTCGCGGTCAAGGCAGATATGATCCATCATCCTGTGGGCAAAATACAAGACTGTTCCAGCCGGAGTCTCGTAAACTCCGCGGCTTTTCATTCCGACGCAGCGGTTTTCGCAAATATCCGCAATTCCGACTCCGTTGCGTCCGGCAATCTTGTTAAGCTCAACCATAAGCTCAAG
>CAVDRA010000189.1:0-3846 GCA_963611155.1 bacterium
AAAGAGACATATATGAAGAATTCGTTTCATCCTCGACAAAGCCCCTCCAGCCAGCGCCGTGCCCCCAAATTACAAGAGCATAATTGTCGCTTCTGTAGCGTCTTCGGGCAAATTTCAAAAAGCCAGATAAATTTTTCTCATTGCCCATATCAAGCTCAGTTTTATCAGAAAAATAAATTTCCAGCTCCTCACATTCCAAAGTTTCACTTGCAATAAGATTTTTATTCAATTTTTCGTCCTTTGCGACTTTGTAAAGACGGGTTTCTTCCCAGTCGCCATTTGACGAGTCATAACTTCCCGAACGGTCAAGAAGAACAAGCAAGTTAAGACTGTCTGGCAAACATACATTTTCCATCTCGTTAAGATCAGAAATTGCAGCGTTTTCAAGCTCATTGTCAGCAGCCATGTAAACTAAAATCGTCCATGCGCTGTTTTTTTCATCAAAATTAGCTTTTCCCGATAATGATGAAGCTTCAGCGTAGCACCCGTCTTTTTCCTCGAGTGAACATGAAGAGCAAAAAACAAGAATCAAAAATGCGAAAAAAAGCGATTTTAGATTTTTCCGCCTGGGTTTATTTCTGATTTTTTTCATTCATAAACCTCTTTCACCGCATACATTCCAAATGGGTCCGACCATACAGAACCGTCAGCATAAAGAATTTCACGCAAATAGATAAAATCGATTTCATAAGGGGCATCAGGAACTGTCGAAAGATAAGAATCCAAACTGACAACAAAATCCTTTGATTCGTGAGGAAGCTCCTCGGCAGAAATTTTTTCAACAACGCAATTTGAACCTATAAACGGATTATTTCCTTCTTCGTCATATAAGAGAAAAGAAAGCGTATATTTTGAAATAGTTTTCTCGCTGTCGTTGAAAAGTATAAAATATGCGCCCGCAAATTCGTGTGTTCCGTCGAGTTTTCCAAGCTCCACACGCGGATTTGCAATCACATAAGGACAAGAAAACAAATCTGTTGTTCCACAGCCAGAAAAAATTTCGCAAAAAACACAGATTATGACTAAAATCATGCAAAAAAATCTTTTATTCTTCATTCCAGACTTCCTTCTTTTCAATTTCTTTTTCCACAAAGATGCAGAAGAATTTTTTTCTATCTAAAAAATCAACTTTTTCTTTCAAATTTGAATATCCATTTTTCTGGCCTTCAAGCAAAATTTTTCCGCTTTTTATATTTTCAAGATAAAAAATTCCGTCTGAACCGCTCACAGTCTTCTTTCCAGCAGCTGAAATTTCGTATCCGCAAACTGCATTCCCATTCTGATCAAAAATTTTTCCGACAAACCACGCTTTTCCGTCGAATTTTGCGGAAGCGCACGAAGCGAAAAAAGCAACAAAAAATGGAATCATGGCATAAAAAATTTTTTTACGTCGCATTTTTAAGCCTCCAGCCGTTCACATAAGATTTTTCCGTCAGATTTTTTGTAGTAAACGTAAGTGAATCCGTCATTTCTTTTGATTTGACCAAGTTTTTCCATTGTTTCCCGCGGAGATAAAACTTCAGTGTTTTTCATCTCTGATTTTTTTGATGCGGAAAAAAGCGCAGTTTTCTTTGCCTCGAGCTTTAGATCCTCAGATTTGAAAAGCCAAGCATAATTCGCAGTCAAAAGCAACGGAGAAAAGCAAGCGTCAATATTCTGATTCTCTTTTTCGCGTGAAAAAACGACTTTCACAGTATTTTTACTTCCCGATTTTTCAACAGAAAAAGAAGTTTCCTGCCATCCGATTTTTTTTGCTTCTGTTCCGCAAATCTTCAATGCAGAATAAAAAATATCTTCTGGAACTGAAAATTCAAATTCAGCATTTTTTTTTGTTAAATGTTCCTGATGAATGCTCGCCCCTAACCTGAAAAGTTCACCGCGAACTTTTTTTATGGAAGACCGGAAGTCATTTTTTTCATTTTCAGAATTCTTGTTTTCATCTTGAACGTTTTTTTCATTGTTTTCATTTTTGCGTTTAAAATCTTCGGGGCTTAAAAGCTCAATCTCGCCTGTGCTGCGCATTTTTCTGAGAGTTTCAATTAAATCCCGCGATTCTGAAGCATTTTCAAGGCTTTTCCTAAACTGCAAATAAAGAGGATTTTCTTCATCGCTATTTTCAATGTCTTCAATCTCTGTTTTTTCAGCAACAGGAACCGCCAGCGAAAACACAGGCTTATTGTCTTTGTAGCTCACAACGCAATATTGAGCTTGCGCAATATCCTCACTAGAACAGCCACTGATTGAAAAAGAACAAATTCCATGATTCCAGCTAAACGAAGAAATTTTTCCTCCGTTTTTGCTGACAGAACTGAAAACAGAAACTACCAGCTGCGACGGCGCAAGTAAAACAGGTAAACTAGGTAAACCAAGTAAACCAGAATCAACATTTTTTGGATTGCAATTTGAATTTAAAATTGAAGAAATATCTTCCGCGGCAATTTTTTTTCTTGAGAAAAAAGTCTCGTACAGCATTTTTCCAGAAAAAAAGCCTGCAAATAAAAGAAAAATTCCAAAAACAGCTGGATATTTTCGTCTGGACAAAATCAGCTTGCGTTTTTCAGGAAGATAAATGCTTTCCAAAGGAAAACGCTTTTTGTAGCTGGCAACAAGATTTTTTTCCATAACAGCAACATCAGCCTGAATTTTTCCTTTTTTAAAATGAAGCCAGCTTTTTATGAAGCACGCTGCAGACAATTTTGGATGCAGTTTTTCAAGCTCGCGGAGAATAAATTTTTTCCGTGAGCTTGAAAATGCAACTTTCAACGGCAAAACAATAGAATAAAAATCATAATCTTCTTTTTTAACATAATTTTTTCTCATAAATTCCTCCTAAAAATTCTCAAAACGCAAAAACAAGAGTTTCAAAATGCAACAGCTTTTTCCGGAACAATTGCAAAGAGATAATTTTCCTTGCAAGTATTTTTCCAGCAGCATTTCAAAAGCGTTTTTCCGTCCGCATATCCAGAAACGGAAATTTTCATTTTTTCAATTCCAAATGCAGTGTTCAGTTTTTCAAGCTCAAAAATTTTCTCCTCATCAAAAGAATTTTGAGATTCGATGAAATCAGCGCAAAACTTTTCAAATGAAGAAGCCACAAAAATATCCTTCGAGAAACGCAACTCAAGCTCCGTGTTTTTCTCATGAATTTTCGAAAACTGACTGAAGCCAGAAGCGAAAATTTTGAGAAAAAGCGGCAAAAGCAAAACTACAACAGCAATTTCAATCAATCTCATTTTCTTCAGCCTTGATTTTTCCCCATTTCTGTTCGATTTCCTTGTTTTTATCTTCGATTTGAGAATAAAAATTCTGTTTTCGTTTCTCGAAATTCTGCAATTTCAGTTTTTCAAGAACGCAAAGCCCGCAGGGCAAAACCGAAACAAAAAGCAAAACTACTAGCGCAGCAAACACAGCAAAACCAGAGTCTGCATGCTGAAAATCATTTCTTTTCAATTTTTTCTCCGTTGACTTTTCATAAAAACTCATTCCCATGAAAAAATATCTTTTTCATCGCCGTCGCCGCCTTCCATTCCGCCAGAGCCAAAACAAACAATCGCAAACGGAATGCCGTCGGGAGCGTTCTCCGGAAAACAATGGCTTTTTGAAGAAAAATATTTATATTCTCCGCCCCACGGATCTTTCCCGATTTTTCGATCGACATAAGGACCTTTCCAGTTTTCGCAGACTGGATAAAGTTCAGGCTTTTCAAACAATGCTGAAAGTCCTTGCTCCGAAGTCGGAAAACTTCCGCAATCGATGTAATATGACTGAAGCGCAATCTTAAACAGTTCAATCTGAGTTTTTGCGGAGGAAATTCTAGCCTTTTGAATCAGATGATGAGCCGCAATT
>CAVDRA010000190.1:0-3836 GCA_963611155.1 bacterium
CATAATGACCGTCCGGAATTTCAGCAGGCGTAATGTCAACAGCGAAAGACTCGGTGTCAACGACCATCGGCATATTTATATTCGCGTTCCGGTCGAAAATCTCTCCGCGCTGAGCCGGAATCGTCCTGATTTGGCTTGAAATAATCCGCGACTGTCTTCTGTACTGCGCGCCGCCGATAACCTGAAGAGAGAAAAGCTTAAGCCCATAAATCACAAATGTTATCAGAATGACAATTCCAAGAGCCACAACCTTTGAATTCCGGGCTACAGAGCCTTCATTGGAATTAGAATACTGCGACATTATTTTATATCCTTGTTTTCCAGAAGAAGCATGCTGCTGAAAATTCCGAGAAGCTTAAATACAACAGGCGTAAAAACAGCGTTCGCCAAAATTTCAAAAGCGAATTCAACAGAAATAAGATTGTAGGCCAAAACACTCCCCGGGAAAAAAATCGAGATAATCCAGATCAAGACAGCTTTCAACAATGTTGCGCAAAAACCAGCTAAAGCCGGAAGCAAAAATCCGTTTATGTTCAATGTCTTGTTCAATCTTCCAGCCGCGTAGCCAACAACAGTTCTCAGAAGGCAGTTAAGGCCGAACGCGGAAACGCTCATAAAGTCCAGAAACAGGCCAGAGATAAAGCCCGCCGCCGTTCCGTAAAGGCTTCCATTGTAAAGAGACACATAAAGAACGCAAATCAGAAGAAAATCAGGAATTGCAGGAAGAAAAAGCAAATTTGAAAGAATCGCTGTCTCAAAAACGACAGCGACAAAAGCGACAAGAATAAAAACCAAAAGCGACTTCAGCATAATTCTCACTCCTGAACTTGATTAATCATGATCGGATTGACTTCTTTCAAGTCTGTAACGATGACGCTTTCAAGCCGGGCAAAATCAATGACGGGAGCGACTTCAATGTCGAGAGATGAGTCATAGTCAACAACCGTGATTTTAGAGATTGTTCCGATCGGAATATCGCGGATATAGTTTCCGTTCTCGCCGGAAGTGACAATCATATCTCCAATGTTAAGCTCTCCAAGAACACGTTTTCTGATATATTTCATTGAAAGCGGAGCATCCACGGAGCCAAGACCGTTTATAAGGCCGACATCGCGCGTGTTCTGAATTCTCGCGGATATATAGCATTTCGAATCATAAACCGGCATTACAAGGCTTGTTACGCTTCCGACTGTAACGACTTTTCCAATAAGCCCGACAATTCCCTCCTGAATTGCAAGAACAGGCATATTTTTCTTGATTCCGTTCTTGCTACCCTTGTTGATCGTAAACGAGGAATAAAGGCTGTCAGGCTCGCGCCCGATTACCTGCGCCGGATAATTTTTTTCCTTTAGCGAAACGGAAAATCCAAGCTGCTCTTTTAAGCGGGCATTTTCCTTTGTGATTTCACTGTTGCTTCTCTGAAGATACTGATAGTTTTTCAGACGCTCAGTAAGCTCGCGGTTTTCATCTCTCAGGCGGGAAAGCTCATGAACCGCGTTAAAAGTTTTTTGCACACTGGATGTCACAGCAGTGACGCCTTTCTGAACTGAAGACATGGCCGAAAATCCAAGCTTGTGAAAATCAACAACAAAACCGCTGGAATTCAAAGCAAGCAAAACACTTGAAAGCAGAACGAGAAAAGCAAGAACAAATTCAGACAAACCAAAATGGAATGAATGTTTTGAGGCCATAATTGCAAGAATGCTAGTTGTTCAAGTTGTCATAGACAGAACGGTCTGTCGACATATCCCTAAACAGCTCGAATGCCTGTCCAGCTCCAAGAGCCACGCACTCAAGAGGCTTTTCCACAGTGATTACAGGAACTCCGACCTCTTTCTTGATAAGTGTCGAAAGACCTTTCAGCATGCTGCCGCCGCCAGACATAACGATTCCGCGCTCAAAAATATCCGCGGCAAGCTCCGGAGGAGTATCGCTCAAAGTTGTCTTTATAAGCTCAAGAATTTTCTCAACAGGAGTTTTTAAAGCCTCGCGGACTTCAACACTGTCAATTTCAATTCTTCTTGGAAGTCCTGAAGTTCCGTCGATTCCTTTTATCTCCATTTTTTCGATTGTCTTGTCCTTGTCAGAATAAGCATTTCCAATCTGAATCTTAAGTTTTTCGCCGGTCTGCTGTCCGATTTTCAAGTTATGTGTGCTTAAAACATATTTTACGATTGACTCGTCGAATTCATCTCCGCCAGTCCTGATTGCGTTTGTGACAACCATTCCGCCGAGAGAAATAACAGAAACTTCCGTTGTGCCGCCGCCGATGTCGCAAATCATGTGTCCGGCAGGCTCGTTGATTGGAATTTGAGCGCCGATTGCGGCCGCAAGGGACTCCTCGATAACATCAACTTCCTTTGCGCCAGCTTTCAAGGCGGCCTCGATTACAGCTCTCCGCTCAACTTCAGTGATGCAAGACGGAATTCCGACTTTCATTCTTGTTGATTTAAAAAGCTGGTGTCGGGAGATCACTTTCGATATAAAATATTTTATCATTTTTTCTGTGCTGTCGATATCGGCAATAACTCCGTCTCTCAGCGGCCTGATCGCGACAATATTCTCAGGAGTTCTCCAAAGCATTCTTTTCGCTTCCGCTCCGACAGCAACAACATGTTTCGTGCCCTTTTCTACAGCTATGACGGAAGGCTCATCCACAACGATTCCCTTTCCACGAACATAAATCAATGTATTGCAAGTTCCTAAATCTATTCCAATGTCAGTAGAAAAACGGTCGAAAAACCCCATAAAAGTCCTCCAAAACTTTATAAATCAATAATTCCAGTTTTTTATTTTAATTCAGCTATTTTTTTTAATGCGCCAGCATGATTGCTTTGAATGCGCAAAGCTTTCCGCCATTCAGAACGGGCTTTGACTAAATCACCCTGAGCCTCATATATTACACCAAGATAATAATAAGCGTCAGCAGAATTTTCGTTTTTTTCCAAAATAAAATTGAATTCTTTTTCAGCGCCGGCATACTCTCCGCGCTCAACTTCTATCTCGCCTAAAATCTGCCGGCTCTTTAAAATTATCTGCTCGTCCTTGCAGTTTTTTGAAATTCGGTAAAGATACTGCTCTGCGGCCTGATTCTGACCGGCGCTCTTGTACTGCTCCGCAATCGAAAGCAAGAGAATATCGGACTCGCGCACAAGAAGAGCTTCGGTAAAAGAAGAGATGCTTTCCATTGTCATTCCCAGGGAAGCGTACGAAAGCCCGAGAAGCTCCGGAATATCGTCAGCCTTATAGCCGTGCGATTTCGCGCTGTCAAGATACTTAACCGCAAGATCCGCATAATAATGGAAGGAAGACTGCAGATCCTTATAGAAATATGACTTGCCAAGCATATATTCAATTTGCGGAACACTTGATCTTCCAGCGTCAAGAAGAGCGCACCGGAGACTGTTTATCGCCTCGTCAAGATAGGACTGCGCCTGAACAACATCATTCTGAGCCATCGAAAGAAAAAAAGACGAGTAGCCATGGTAAACCAGCGCCGTGCCGCAATACGGATTTTCATAAAGATAAGCCGCGCTTATATCATAACAGCGATGGTAATCATATTCCTTCCAGCTTTTTCTCATTCCCGGAATGGATTTTCCGTTGTTTATAACAGAAGCGACAAAACAATGGACAAAAAAGACCGCAAAAGAAAGACCAACTGCAACAAAAAAAGCCAGCAAAAGATTATGAATAATTCTGCCCTTTCTTTTTACAACTTTTCTCGAATGAAGTCCTTTTAGTTTCATCGTGCACCCAAAACAAAAAAAAACAGAAAAGATAATAAGCCGGGTTCTGTCCTGTCCAGGAGAATTAAAAAATTCTGATGAACGCAT
>CAVDRA010000191.1:0-3816 GCA_963611155.1 bacterium
GTCCTAGAGTGTCACTTAAAATTCCGCACAGGAGAAGTCCTGCGATTTTAGGCGGAATTTTGACTTGGCTGTCGTGAAAAAGTTTTGTCAGAATTGTTGAGGTAGAGCCGAGAGGCAAATTTATAAACGTGATCGGAAGCTTTGTTGAAGCGGGGCCAATTCTATGGTGATCGACGATTTCTGTAATCTCGTAATTCTCGATTCCGTCAACAGCCTGTGTTAGCTCGTTGTGGTCAACAAGCGCGACGGCGATATTCGGTTCTTTGTGAATATCAAGCTCGCTCATCATTCCTATAACACGGTTTTCATCATCGACAACCGGAAGAATTCTTCCCTGGCTTGAGAGAATGTCCTTTTTTACAACGGAAACAAAATCATTTGCGTGAATCGGCTTTACAGAATGGTCGCCCGCTGCTGACGACGGAACGGAATATGTCAGAAGCATTGTTGCCGAGGCTGTGTCGAAAGGGCTTAGTATAATTGTCGTTCCGTGTTTTTTTGCCCTTCCGATAACTTTTTCGGATGGAACGCGTCCGCCTGAAACAACGAGCACGCATATTGAATTTTCAACACATAAAAGCTGTATGTCTTCGCGGTCGCCTGTAACAACGACAAGTTTTTCCGAAAGATGAGATTCTAATGTTTCGGAAAAAGAATCAAAACTTGTCGCCCCTGAAATTATCTTGAATTTGTGGATTTCGGAAGTTTGGTTTTCAACGAGGAATTTGCCGTCTAAAGTCTGGCATAAAAGTTTCGCGGTTGTGAAAAACGAGATGTGATGGTTCGGATTGAGATTTTCAAGAAGGTTTTTTGAAAAGGAAGTGTAGCTTAAAAGCGCCTTGAAGTGATTTTCCTCGTCAACGACAGGAAGCGCATAGAAATTGGATTCCCGCATAACCGAGACTGCTTTCCAAAGCGAGTCGTTTTCATTTACTGTGACTGCGCCTTTATGCATATAATAAGCTACTTTCGGCTGTAAATCGGGAATCAGAAGAGGCGGTGTAACATCAAATTTTTTGAAAATATAGTCTGACTGGGGATTTAGCTGGCCTGCGCGCGCTGCAATGTATTCATTTTGGCCTTGCGCGTTTTTCAGATAGGCGAAAGCAGTTGCGCTCACGCTTGCGTCTGTGTCTGGATTCTTGTGTCCAAAAACGTAAATTTTCCTTTTCATAAGCATGAAAATATTTTATCACAGCTTTAGAGGTTCAGCTAAAAAAGCCGGATAAGAAATTTCAGGACAGCTATGCTACGGGTAGCTCCGCTAAAAAATTCAAATCCGGCATTTGTGATAAGTGAAAACATAGCGCTGGTTTTGCATGCGCTATATTCAGTTTTTTCTAGTTTTAGCCTAAAATTCTTCGAGCGTGTTTTTTAGAATCGCAAGTCCGGCATTGATTTCAGAATCTGAAATATTGAGCGGAGGAACGAGCCTAAGCGTGTTTTTTCCGGCTGTCGAGGTTAAAAGCCCGTTTGCAAGGAGCTTTTTCTCAAGCTCGACAGCGCTTTTTCCTTCGATAATGTCGGCTCCAATCATCAGACCTTTTCCGCGCACATCGCCAATGTTCGGATTTTTCCAGGATTTTATTTCGCTGCGGATTTTTTCGCCTTTTTGTTTTACGCTTTCAAGAAAGCCTGGTTTTTGAAGCTCGTTCAAGACAACAAGCCCTGCGGCGCATGCCAAAGGATTTCCTGCGAAAGTTGACTGATGATCGCCTGCCTTGAAAACTCCCTCTGCTTTTCCGCGGATTAAAATCCCGCCCATAGGAACTCCGCCGGCGACGCCTTTTGCAAAGCTTACAACGTCCGGCTCAAAGCCGAGCTCATTGCTTGCAAGAAGGCTGCCTGTTCTGCCGAAGCCTGTCTGGACTTCGTCTGCCATGACAATTGCGCCTGCTTTTCTTGCTTCTTCTGCCGCGGCTTTTGCCCAGTCAGCATCCACCAAATTCACGCCGCCTTCGCCCTGAACACACTCAATCATCAATGCGGCTGTTGTGTCGTCAAAAGCTGTTTTGATCGCTTTCCAGTCGTTCGGCTTTATTGTTTTAAAATGCTCTGCGTAAGGAGCAAAGCAAGCCGGATGAAATTTTTCCTGGCCTGTGGCAGTCAGAGTTGCGAGCGTTCTTCCGTGAAAAGAAGATTCTAGCGTGTAGATTGTGCGGCGTTTTTCACCGCCGTTTAAGTAGCCGTATTTTCGCGCGAGCTTAAAGGCAGCCTCGTTTCCTTCTGCGCCTGAATTTCCGAAATAAACGCTTGTAAAGCCTGTGGCTTTTAAAAGTTTTTCCGCGAATTCAACGCCGGTGTCGCTTAGAAAATAATTGCACACATGAATTTGACGTGCAGCTTGAGCTGAAATTGCTTCAACGAGCGGCTTAAAATTGTGGCCGAGAGAATTTACCGCAATTCCAGCGAGAAAATCGATATACTTTTTTCCGTTAACATCGTAGCAAGTTGAGCCTTGCCCATAAGCCATTTTTATGTCGAAAGAGCCGTAATTGTTTACAACGGTTTTTGAACCCATATTTTCCTCCAAGATTCAATGCAAGTTTTCTGCCTGCGAGCTTTCATGCGTTAGGGCCAGTAGCGGTTGCGCAGCAAGTGCGAAGCACCGGAGCGTTAGCGGAGCCGCGGATAGCCCGACGGCGAAGCCGGAACGCCCGAATGAACGTTTTAAAGATTCTCATTGCAGTTTTCAATTTTTAATGACGAAAAAAGCGTGAGCGTGCCAGACTTTGAATTTTAATAAATCATAGTTCCGATTCCGCGGTCGCTGAACATTTCAATCAAAAGAGAGTGAGGAACGCGTCCGTCGATGATATGTGTCCGTGGAACTCCGCCGCGGCGCGCAAGCATGCAGCATTCGATTTTCGGAATCATTCCGCCGCTTATAATGCCTTCATCGATAAATTTCTGCACGTCTTCGATATGAATCCGGGGAATAAGAGAGCTTGGCTCGTTAATGTCGCGCAAAACGCCTGCGACATTTGTGAGCTGAACGAATTTTTCTGCGTTGAGCGCGACTGCGATTTTTGCCGCCGCAGTGTCAGCGTTGATGTTGTAGCTGTTTGAGTCTCCCTGCAAGCCCATCGCGACGCTTGAGACAACAGGAATAAATCCTTCGTTTAAAAGCGATTCGATAATTTCAGGATGAACTTCCTCGACTTCGCCGACAAATCCCAAGTCAACACCGTCTTTTTCAAGTTTTTTGGCGCGCAAAAGACCTGAGTCAACGCCAGAAAGACCGACCGCTTTGCCGCCTTCCTGCTCGATAATCTTGCAGATGTCTTTGTTGAGCTTTCCTGTAAGAACCATCTGGACAATTTCCATTGTCTCAAAATCTGTGTAGCGCAGACCGTTTATGAATTTAGATTCTTTTCCGACACGCTCAAGCATATGGTTGATTTCAGGACCTCCGCCGTGGACAAGCACGACTTTTACGCCGATTGTGTTCAGCAAAACTAAATCCTTCATTACGGCAGATTTTAGATTTTCGTTGAGCATCGCGTTTCCGCCGTACTTTACAACAACAGTTTTTCCGACCCAATGCCTAAAATATGGCAAAGCCTGCACAAGAACATCACTCCAGGATGAATTGTCAAGGCGCGGATTTTTCACAAAATTTTCTTCCATAAAAATTAACTCCAAAGATGTTATTTATATCGACGTTGATATAGACTGATATATACAGATTTATTAAAAAACATATGCAGTTGTATTTTCAAATATATTCCTTTTAGTTTTTACTGCCGGTAGACAGCATTTATTTTAGAGACTCCCATAAAAAGTCAACGAACAAGTCGACTTTCTAAAGTAATT
>CAVDRA010000192.1:0-3795 GCA_963611155.1 bacterium
CTCCTCTCGCCTCCTTCGATTGCGCTCATTGCAGGCTTTCCTGCAACTTCGAGTTTCCCAACGCCCACGTTCATTTCAGGCAAAGGCGCAGCTTCTAGACTGCAGACACCCACACAAGATAACTCAGGCGGGTTCTAGTTTTTCAGCAGATTCGATTTAAAATAAAAAACCCCGCCTAAAAAGCGGGGATAAAGCCAACTGTCGGACTTGAACCAACCACCTGCGCGTTACGAGGGCGCTGCTCTACCAGATGAGCTAAGTTGGCATAAACAGTGCTGAACTAAAATCAGCACTGCGAAAGTGTCTGGATATTTTATATTCCAATAAAATGTGTGTCAACCTTTTCTTGAACGTATTTTATGAAATCTTCGAGTTTCATTGTTTTCTGCTCAAGCTTGCTGTCCGAGCGGAATCTTACAGAAACTGTTTTTTCACTTTTCTCATTTTCACCAACAACCAAAATGTAAGGAGTTTTGTGTTCCTTTGTAATCATCTTGATTTTTGAGCGCATATTTTCATCAGAAAGATAAGCGTTCGAACGGATGTCTGCGGCAATAAGAGCGTCGTTAACCTCTTTTGCGTAATCATCAAATTCATTTTTGACAGGAACAACCGCAGCCTGTTCAAATGCGAGCCAAGCCGGGAAATTTCCCGCGAAGTTTTCAATAAGAATTCCCAAGAAACGCTCAATTGAACCGAGGATCGCACGGTGAAGCATTACAGGATGATGTTTTTGATTGTCTGATCCAATATAAGTTGCATCAAGACGCTCCGCAGAAGGAAGCTGAAAATCCACCTGAATTGTTCCGCACTGCCATTCGCGTCCAAGACAGTCAAAAAGCTTAAATTCAAGCTTCGGACCATAGAATGCGCCTTCTCCCGGCTGAATTTCATATTCGAGTCCTGCAGCATGGCAAGCGTCAGACAAATCTTTTTCAGCTCTTTGCCAAGTTTCCAAATCTCCAACATGATCTTCAGGCATTGTCGAAAATTTTACAACAAGCTCGTTGAATCCGAAATCATGATAAACTTTTTTCAAAAGCGAGCAAAATTTTGTAACTTCAGCTCCAATCTGCTCCTCTGTGCAAAGAATATGCGCATCATCCTGAACAAATCCGCGGACACGCATAATTCCATGCAAAGTTCCAGACGGCTCATTTCTAACATCGTGGCCAAATTCCGCAAGTCTGAGCGGCAAATCCTTGTACGAGCGCAATTTTGACTTGAAAATCTCGAGAGCGCCAGGACAGTTCATCGGTTTGATTGCAAAAACGCGTTTTTCTGATTCGGTGATGAACATATTCCGCTGGTAGTGTCCCCAGTGTCCAGAACGTTCCCACAAAGTGCGCGGCATAATCGCAGGCGTGTTAACTTCCTGATAGCCATCGCGTTTTACCATTTTGCGCATATAGTCCTGGATTGTAGTGTAGATTGTCCAGCCGTTCGGATGCCAGAAAATCTGTCCCGGGTCTTCTGCCTCAAGATGGAACAAGTCCATTTCAACGCCGAGCTTGCGGTGATCGCGTTTTTCAGCTTCTGCAAGCATATTCAGATAATCTTTTAAATCATTTGGCTTTTCAAAGCAAAGCGCATAAACACGGGTAAGCATCGGACGATCAGAATCTCCGCGCCAGTAAGCGCCTGCGAGCTTGTGCAATTTGAAAGCCTGGCCGTTAATTTCTTTTGTCGAGTCAACGTGCGGTCCGCGGCACAAGTCCAAATATCCGTCCTGCTCATAAGTTGAAATCACCGCATCTTGCGGCAAATCATTGATAATTTCGATTTTATAAGGCTCATCTGCAAAAAGCTTGAGCGCCTCATCTTTTGAAACTTCCTTGCGGAGAAATTTCGCATCCGAAGCAAGGATTTTTCTCATTTCCTTTTCAATCGCAGGAAAATCATCTTCGGTGATTTTATGGTCGGTCGGAAAGTCAAAATCATAATAGAAGCCATTTTCGATTGCAGGACCGATGGCTATTTTTGTTCCAGGAAAAAGATGTTTGATTGCCTCTGCCATTACATGAGCGCAAGAATGGCGGATCGTCTGTAGTTTTTCATTTTCAGCCATAAAAAATACCTCGATTACGGCCACAACGGGCAGCCGCATTATTTATAATCTATTAAGGATAATGAGTTTTAAATTTAGATTCAAGAATAAGAAAAATAACAGTCCATGCCGTTTTTTCACGAAGAAGAATCATGGAATATTTTTGAACCGCATTTTTAGAGAATTCTTCCAGCGCCCCATGGTCTGAGTTTCATGGTCTGACCGTTTTTCCACAGCAGATTTCTAATTTTCTTCTAATTCTCTTCTATAAATAGTCAGTTCAGGATAGTTTTTCTTTGCCAGGTTCCAGGCTTCACTGTCAAAAAGAACGATTACAGCATCCAGTTCTTTTCCAAATTCCAGAATTGTATCTACGGCAACTTTTAACGCTTCTTGTTTTGGATAGCCATAAACTCCTGCACTTATCAAAGGAAAAGCAATTGTTTTGCATTCATTTAAAAGCGCAAGCGCAAGAGAATTTTTATAGCAGCTGCACAAAAGATTCTTGCTTTCGCCTGGAACATGTTCATAATAAACAGGCCCAACTGTGTGTATTACATAGCGGGCTTTTAGGTTATATCCTTTTGTAATCTTTGCATTTCCAGTCTTACAACCGTGCAAAGTTCGGCATTCCTCTAAAAGCCCCTGCCCTGCAGCATTATGAATTGCGCCATCAACGCCGCCGCCCCCCAAAAGAGAGTTGTTTGCAGCGTTTACAATTGCGTCCACATCGTAAATGGTAATGTCCCCGCTTTCAATTCTTAGACTCATAATTTTTAGATTTGCGCTTTTGCTTTTTTACAGCTGCTCAAAAATCTTAAGCTAGTTCTTCTTCAGACTGCTGTGTTCTGGAAAGTTCGGCATTCAATTCGCTTTGAATTCTCCGGGCACCTTCGTGGTATGCGTGAAAGGCAACTTTTTTAATTTCGTTCTTCTGATTTATTGGCAAAACCAGATGTTCAAAATGTTTTTTCCAGTAATCGTTAAAAGCTTCTTTTACATCTACGTCTTTCATGTTGCTACCTCCAGAACAATCAGTTTCTATAGCGTTATTTTAAAAAAAAATTAAAATCGGGTCAATTATTGTCAGAGGAGGGGGAAAATTCTAAAAACGTGAATAAACTCTTGCGTCCTGTCCTTTAACAGACTCTTTCTTTACACCTTCTTTTCCAAAAGAACCAGGCTTATTCCTTCAATTCCATTAAAATCGCACGGAACAATTCCTATTTCCCTGTAGCCTAATTTTTTGTAAAAAGCCCGCGCGGCCGTATTTTTTGCGTTTGTGTCGATTCTTAAATAATGGCAGCCGTTTTTTAAGGCGTATTTTTCATAAAACAAAGCAGCTTCTTTTCCAAGTCCTTTGCCTTTCTGCGCCGGATCAATCACGAGAGTGTGCATTACCATAACTTCGCTGTCTGCAACTTCGTACTGCCATTTTGCGTTTTTGTAAGAATCCACCTGAATCTGATTGAAAATCACCGTTCCGGCGACAGCCCCATCCGTTTCCAGCACAAAAAGATCGTTTCGTTCCAATGCATCTTCGATTGTTTTAGCTTCCGGATAAATCCCGCGAACCCAGCCAATTACCGCCCTGCCGCATTCTTCTTCCGTGTGAATATTGTCATATATTTTTAACACAGCGTTAAAGTCGTTTTTGTCTGCTTTTCTAACATTTACTTTCATGATTTTTACATTACATCAATCTAAAAACGTTTGTTCAAGACAGTTTTTTGAATTTTATGGGCGTT
>CAVDRA010000193.1:0-3788 GCA_963611155.1 bacterium
GCCTTAAAAAAGCAAAGCCCAAATCAAGTGATTTTTTACTACTATTTTCGGTGTTATCGCAAAGCTTGTCTATTAAAAAATCTCTCAAAATCTAAAAAATATAATAAATATGGAAGAAAAATATAACAAAAAAAAGAAATAAGAAAATTGCATCAAAAAAGCGGAGTTATTTTTTACTGGCGCCTGCCCTTTTCAAGGGCACCGGGCTATCCGTGGTTCCGCTGACCGCTCCATTATTTTTAGGCTGATACTTGGTTTCGAGAGCCTCAACCAGCGTATCAGCCTAAAAACAACGCCTCCGGCGCCACTACTATCCTTGGCGCGAAGCGACAGGCCGTGCGCATATTGCGCACACGAAAATAAACGTGCTTCAGCACGCAGGCAGTTCCTGGCGCATTATCTTAAAAAACAGGACTTGTAAGGCCGCCTGAAGGCGGCCTTCGGACTCTCGGCGGGTGTAAAAAGCTTTTAAGATCCCGCCGGAAAGACTATTTTTTACAATTCAGCTGGAACGCTCACACCGATTGCAGCTTCTGTGTCATGATTTACAGAAAGATCGCATTTTTCAAGATATTCAATCGGCATATCAGCAGGATTCGCTCCATCCTTCAAAATTGCAACAGCCTGTTTTGAAGTCTGCTTTCCCAGCTCGTAATAATTGATTCCATATGTCGCAAGACCGCCAGACGCAACCATTCCAGCTTCACCGCAAATCACAGGAAGTTTCGCCTGGTTCGCAACCATCGCAACATTCGCCATTCCGGCCGCGAGCATATTGTCAGTAGGAATATACAAAGCGTCTACTTTTCCGACCAATCCCTGAGTAACCTGCTGAATTTCATTTGAAGCCGAAACAGAAGCCTCAACATATTCAAGCCCTTCAGCCGCACACGCAGCTTTCGCCAAGTCAATCTGGAAAATAGAATTAGCCTCGCTTGAGCAGTACATCAATCCGACTTTTTTCGCGTCAGGAAGAATTTTTTTAAGGAGTGAAATCTGAGCCGCAACTGGAGTCAGATCAGAAGTTCCGGAAACGTTTGTTCCAGGATGCTCATTGGATTCAACAAGATTTGCAGTTTTTGGATCTGTAACCGCAGAAACAAGAATCGGAATGTCTTTTGTAAGGTTAGCGACAGCCTGAGCAGCCGGTGTGGCAATTGCAAAAATCAAGCTGTCGCGGTCGTTCACGAGCTTGTTCGCGATTGTAACACAGTTTGCCTGCTCGCCCTGGGCGTTCTGGTAGTCGATTGTGATATTTTCGCCATTTACATAGCCGGCTTCAGCAAGACCGTCAACAAATCCTTTGTAAGCCTGATCCAAAGCAGGATGCTCAACAAGCTGAATAATTCCAATCTTGATTTTCGTTGAAGAGTCAGAATTTGAAGCAGCAGATTTTTCTTTGCATCCAGCCGCAAAAAACAGAGCAGACACGGCGCCGATAGCCGCAAACGCAGCAGAAATCTTTTTCATTTTTTATCCTCACTTTTTATAAAAAGATAAGAAATCCTACAGTAAAAAATGAGTTTAGAAAATAGGTAACTATAAACAGAAACAACACAAAAAAATTGCCGCATGGACGCGGCAAAAAAAGCGTGATAAAAAATTACATGCCAGCTGCCATGGATGGCAGCTCAATGCAATCTAACCTTCGCGACAGGGAAAAAAGCCTTGCCGCATGGACGCGGCAAAAAAAAGCAAAGAGAGAATTTTGCTTTTTCGCTCCTTGCTTTCCTCAAAATTCTCGTATGATAAAAAATTACATGGATGTAATTTTTTATCAATCATTTCCATGGAAACAAAATCCGGCTCAGCTTGAAGGCGCCTAAAGACTCTTTGTCGTCTGCCAAAAGCTCATCCCACGGAACTTCGCTCCGCTTGTCACGGCTATTTATAAAATCTGGATCCTGAGCCGACATTTCTTCAATCCAGTCATATTTGTAGAGCCTGAGACGAAGAGCGTTCATGCATGAAAGCGTGAGACCGTTCACGCCAGGTGCAATTCCAATCGTCAAGACAGAAAGGGCAAACAGAAAAATATTGTAAAAAAATATTCCGACAGAAAAGCCTGCGTTGTCAAAAAAGATTATGAACGATTTTTTCAGACATTTTGAAAATCCGTTCGATTCCTGAAGATAATAAAGCGGAACAAACCACTGCAAAGCGATTACGCACACAAGCGTAAACCAGACAAGGACCGCCGTGAATAAAAGCGAGATTTTGCTTCCGTTCTGAAGAAAATCCGAAAGATAATATGCGATTCCGAATCTTACAATCAGAATAAAAACTGCAAACAGCGCGCCGAAAACAAATGCGATTCCAAAAACACGCCTGAATGCTAAAAAAAACATTTTGAATGAGGCCGCTCTAAAGTCAGCGATTTTTGCCGCGCATGCGCCCCATGAAAAGACAGCCGAAGAAAAAAATCCGGCAAAAACAACAAAAGCTCCAGCCGCTCCGAGCTGGCTTATTTTTCCGGCCTGAAAAATTCCGAATGCGCAGCCAGCTCCAACAGCAGTAACAATCACATTGCATAAAATCATAAAGAAGAGATTTTCCCAGCCGTCAGCAAAATTCTTCTTCAAAAAAAATTTAAACACTTTTACGCTCCAATAAAAGCAAACTTCTCAATGACAAAAACCGGCAGCGCATAAAAAACGCAATCGGATTCCGCTAGTCAGTCCAGCATCGCTTTAAAATATCAGAACAAACCAGAAACATTGCCGTCATCATCAACATCGATGTTCAGAGCGGCAGGAAGTTTCGGCAAGCCTGGCATTGTCATAATGTCGCCTGCAAGAGCCACTACAAAGCCGGCTCCTGAATAAAGCTGCACGTCACGCACAGGGAAAATGTAATCTTTTGGAGCGCCCATAAGCTTAGGGTCATGGCTTATTGAATTCTGCGTTTTTGCTATGCAGACAGGAAATTCTTTATAGCCGAACTCCTCAAATTCACGGAGCTTTTTTAGCACATTCGGAGCAAATTCAACATTCTTCGCGCGGTAAATTTCTTTTGCGATCGTTGTGATTTTATCCGCGAGCGAAATATTCGACTGATAAAGATAATGGAAATCAGCCCTGTTTGAATCAGCAACCTCAGCAACAACTGAAGCAAGATCTTTCGCGCCTTCTCCGCCTTTTCCCCAGCCTTCGCACAAAACAGCTTTCGCGCCTTTTTCTTCGCAAAGTTTTTTCAGAAGATTCAGCTCGTCTTCAGTGTCCGTCACAAATTTATTGATTGCAACAACGCTAGGAACTCCGAATTTTGCGATATTTTCAATATGAACCTCAAGATTTTCAAATCCTTTCCGCAGAGCTTCAACGTTCGGAGATGACAAATCAGCTTTTGCCATTCCGCCGTGCATTTTCAAAGCCCGAACAGTCGCCACAATAACAACAACGCTAGGAGAGATTCCTGCGGCGCGGCATTTTATGTCCATAAATTTTTCTGCGCCCAAATCAGCGGCAAAGCCTGCCTCTGTAACAACATAGTCGCCGCTTGCAAGCGCGGAAATCGTCGCGTTCACAGAATTTGTTCCCTGGGCAATATTCGCAAAAGGTCCGCCATGAACAAAAACAGGATTTTTTTCCAAAGTCTGAACAAGATTCGGCTTGATTGCGTCTTTTAAAAGGACCGCGATTGCTCCAGTGCATTTCAGCTCGCCGAATTTTACAGGCCGCTTGTCAAAAGTTTTCGCAATTGTGATGTTGTCGATTCTTCTTTTCAGATCTGAAATCGAAGTAGAAAGACAGATTATCGCCATAAGCTCGGAAGCGACTGTAATACAG
>CAVDRA010000194.1:0-3768 GCA_963611155.1 bacterium
TTGCGTTTTTTTAGCTTTTTCTTCCCTTTTTTTATTTTAAATTTTTACGAGGAGTAAAAGATGAAAAAAGTTTTAGTTTTAGCATTTGCCGCTCTTTCTTTTTCTGTTGCATTTTCTGGATGCAGCAAAAAGTCTGCTTCTAAGGCTGCTGAAGGCAAAAAATGGATTGTCGCTACTGACACTGTGTTCAGACCGTTCGAGTACACAAACGAAAAAAATGAATTTGTCGGAATCGATGTTGACATTCTTGCTGCCGTTGCCGCAGACCAGGGATTTGACTACACATTGCAGTCTTTAGGCTGGGATGCAGGTGTTGCTGCCGTTCAGGTTGGACAGGCTGATGCCCTTATTGCCGGCGCTACAATCAAGCAGGAAAGAATTGACTCCGGCTGGATTTTCTCAGACGGTTACTTCAACGCTACTCAGACTTTCGTAGTTGCAAAAGATTCTGCCGTCGCTTCTTATGAAAACCTGCGCGGTAAGAACGTTGCCGTTAAAAACGGTACTGCCGGCGCAGATTTCGCAAACAGCCTTAAAGACAAATACGGCTTTACCGTAACGGTTTTTGAAGATTCTCCGACCATGTATCAGGATGTAATCCTCGGCAACTCTGCTGCCTGCTGTGAAGACACTCCGATTATTGCAGACAACATCAAGTCTGCAGGTCTTGCCCTTAAGATTCCTGCAGGAATGGAAAGCGAAGGCGCACCATACGGCTTTGCAATCATGAACCCTGTCAACCAGGAACTTCTTGACCTGTTCAACGCAGGACTTAAAAACATCCGTGCAAACGGCAAATACGACGAAATCATCGCGAAGTATCTTAAATAAAAGCGTGTTTTTTTAGTCTAATGCAGCAGGTGTTGGGCTTTTCTGTCCTTTGTGTGCGCCTTTGCTTGCGCAAGGGATAGTAGCGGCGCCGAAGGCGTTAAAAAACGGCGGTTGAGCTTGTCGAAACCACGTTTTTTAATGACGCGCTTTTGCGCAGAACCGCGGATAGCCCGGTCTGACGCTTGCGGCAGATGCGCCCGTAATATTCAAATTTCTATCCCTTTTACAATTTTTCTTTCCTTGCTTTTACAAAGTTTTTCCACATGTTAAAATAAGCTGGCTTTTTAGTTTGCGTCGCAAACGTTTTTACTTTTTTCTGGAGCTTTTTTAATGATTTCGATTCTGCATACTTACTTTTTTATGCTTTTAAGATCGCTTGGATACACGCTTGTGCTTACGCTTTTGGCGCTTGTATTTGCCATGGTGATCGGCCTTATTTTTGCTTTATGCAACGTCAGCCGGGCAAAAACACTGAATGTGGTTGGAACCGTTTATGTTGATGCGATCCGCGGCGTTCCTCTGATTGTCCTCGCGTATTTTATCTATTTCGGTTTTCCCCAGTTTATGCGTCTTATCGGCGTGAACAATTTCCGTCTGCCGGCTTTGCAGGCTGGAACAATCGCTCTTTCGATGAACTGCGGAGCTTATATGGCGGAAATTTTCCGCGCAGGAATTCAGTCGATTGACAAGGGGCAGATGGAAGCGGCCCGCTCGCTGGGGCTTCCTTACGGAAAAAGCATGCGCCGTGTAATTCTGCCGCAGGCGTTTAAGGTGATGGTTCCTTCAATAATAAACCAGTTCATTATTACGTTAAAAGACACTTCGATTCTGTCTGTAATCGGCTATCCTGAACTTACGAACATGGGGAAGACTATTTCCGGGAACACGTTCAAGAGTCTGCAGACATGGGCGATTGTTGGAATTTTCTACATGGTCGTAATCGTAACTTTAAGCCGTATTGCAAAACTTATTGAAAGGAGACTAAAGAAGGATGAACGCTAATACAGAAAACAACAAGACTTTGAAAGAGAAGTTTGAAACGGCTGAAAATCTCAAACTTTCAAAACACGTAAAAATTCATATAGAAAACCTCAAAAAATCTTTCGGAAAGATTGAAGTTTTAAAAGACATAAACATTGACATTCACGAAGGGGAGGTTGTCGTCGTAATCGGACCTTCCGGCTCTGGAAAATCGACCTTTCTTCGCTGCCTGAACCGTCTTGAATCAATTACCAGCGGAAATGTGATTGTAAACGGCGAAGACATAAGCGACAAGCATATTGACATAAACAAGGCGAGGGAAAACATAGGAATGGTTTTTCAGCATTTCAATCTTTTTCCGAACATGACGACTCTCGAAAACATAATGCTTGCACCTGTTGAACTCAAAAAAATGACGAAGGAAGAAGCAAGAGAAAAGGCACTTTCCCTTTTAAAGCGCGTAGGACTTGGCGACAAGGCGGAAACGTATCCGCAGCAGCTTTCCGGCGGACAAAAGCAGCGTGTGGCTATTGCGCGCGCGCTTGCGATGAATCCAGAAATCATGCTTTTTGACGAGCCGACGAGCGCCCTTGACCCTGAAATGGTAGGCGAAGTTCTTTCCGTTATGAAGGAGCTTGCACAGGCGGGAATGACCATGGTCTGCGTAACGCATGAAATGGGCTTTGCGCGCGAGGTTGCCGACCGCGTTATCTTTATGGACGGCGGTTACGTTGTTGAAGAAGGCACTCCGGAAGAAGTGCTGAAGCACCCGAAGCACGAGCGCACAATCAATTTCTTGAACAAGGTTTTATAAGCTTTTTTGTTTTTGGGGAAGAAATTAAAATGAAGAAGATAATTACTTTAAGCCGCGAGTTTGGCTCTGGCGCACTTGAAATAGGGCAGAAAGTCGCAAAGAATCTGGGCTTTGACTTTATAGACAAGGAAATAATATTGCAGACAGCCCGCAATGCCGGAATCGATGCGGACAGAATCTTAGATTTAGACGAAAAAGTTCCGGCTCACTTTGGATTTACTCAAAGCCTTTTTGACATGTACAACGCGCCTCTGGACGAAAAACTTTTTAAGATCCAAAAAGACATAATCAAGAAAATCGGAGAAAAGGGGAACTGCGTTATTGTCGGCCGGTGCGCGAACAGCATCTTAAAGGAATTTGACAATTCTCTCCACGTTTTTTTGAGCGCGGATTCCTACTGGAAAATAAACCGGCTAAAAACAAAAATCATGCCGGGCTCTACAGAAGCTCAGATTATAAAACATATGCACGAAGTTGACAAAGCACGGCGTAAGTACAGCGCATACTACACAAACGAAGTTTTCGGGGCGGCAGAAAGCTACGACCTGTGTCTGAGGACAAGCAGCCTTGGAATTGAAAAATGCGTTGAAATTATCTGCAGCCTGTGCAGATAAAAAGAAGGGCTGCCTTAAAAGTAGTGTATGGATTCCGAAATAAGTCCGGAATGACACTATGAAATGAACTTTATTAGGCAGCCTCTTTTGTTCTACTTTAAGTTAATCATTGACTTGTCGTAGTCGCTTGGTGGAACAAAGCCCATCAACTGCATTAATGTTGCAGGCCAGCTTGAAATGCCAAGACCGTCGTTCAACTTTGTATTGTCGTATTCGCCTTTGTATTCAGGGTCGTAAATGATTCCTGGAACCGGGTTCAAAGAGTGCGAAGTTTTTGCTTTTGGCTCTCCGTTTTTGTCCAATTTTACAGAACCGTCTTTTGCGTGTTCGTACATATCGTCGCTGTTTCCGTGGTCAGCTGTAAGACACAAGATTCCGCCGGCTTCATCAATGGCAGCCTTTAAACGTCCCAACTGCAAGTCCATTCCTTCCATAGAACAAACTACGGCATTGAAAACTCCAGTGTGGCCAACCATATCGCCGTTCGGGTAGTTCAGGCGGATGTGGTCGTATTTTCCGGATTTGATT
>CAVDRA010000195.1:0-3759 GCA_963611155.1 bacterium
GGGAAGGGCTGGATTATTATGTGGAAGTAAAAGACGGTCCGCTTGTTTCACGGCACCGGCCTTCAGTTGACGTGCTTTTCCGCTCGGCCGCGCGCTATGCGGGCAAAAATGCAATCGGAATCATAATGACCGGAATGGGAGACGACGGCGCGAAAGGAATGAAAGAGATGCACGACGCAGGAGCTTTCAACATTGCGCAGGACGAAGCAACTTGTATTGTCTATGGAATGCCTGGCGAAGCTGTAAAAGCTGGAGCAGTTGACAAGATTGTTCCTCTTCCAGAAATTGCCTCGGCAATGCTAAACACAGCAAAATTAAAACATTATAAGTTTTGAATATAGAAAAGATAATCAATTATTAATTAATATAGATATAGAAAGGAGATTCGCTTATGTCTAAAAAAATTCTTGCGGTAGATGACTCGGCTTCAATCAGAAAGAGCATTTCTTTTATCCTCGGGCAAGAGGGATATGAAATCACAGAGGCCGTTGACGGCGTTGACGCGCTTGCAAAAGCAAAGTCAGACAAATTTAACCTTGTCATTACCGATATAAACATGCCGAACATGGACGGAATCGAACTTACAAAGCAGCTTAGAACAACGGAGGGATATAAATTTACTCCGATTATTGCGCTCACAACTGAAAACCAGGCTTCAAAGATGGATGAAGGAAAAGCCGCCGGCGCGACAGGCTGGATTGTAAAGCCTTTCACTTCTGAAAAATTGATTGCCGTAGTCAAGAAAATAGTCGGCTAAAAACAAAAATCTGAAATTCGGCAAAATCCATACTGAATTTTTGGTTCAGAAAAAGATCCATAAAATCGAAAACACAAAACAAAATGGTGCTGCTTAAAGGGGGATTTATGAAAAGTATTCGATTGGCTATCACAACATTTATCGCCGTTATGATGCTTGTAACGGGAGCTACTTTGACATATATTGCGCTGGGATTTTCAGAAAAGGCTGTTACAAAAGTCTCAATGAAAGACATGACAAGTCTTGTCCAGAACGTTTCAAACTACGCAGACCAGAAATTAGTCACAGAGACCTCTAACATGGCGACACTTTCATGTCATCCTTATCTTATGGATCCGGAAATTCCAATAAAAGACAAAGCGCTTTTTCTGGATCGCTTTGTGAAAAACGCCGGAGATGGCTCACGTTATTTTGTTGTTTCTGACACAAAAGGAAATGCCTACACATCAGAAGGCAAGCCTTGCAAAATCGATAAGAGAAACTACTTTCTCCGAGCTATGAACGGCGCGCAATGCGTTGACGGACCTATCTTGAACAGCACCTACAACACAATGACAATCTACGCTGCGGCGCCTATTTACGACGCAAACAAGAAAATCATAGGAGCTGTGATTATAAACAAAGACACTTCAATGCTCAACGACTTTGCGAACAAGCTTCGAGTCGGAAAATCAGCCATGTCTTTCATCATAAACATTGAAACGGGAAAAATTATCCATAACTCAAATACAAACATTGATATTACAGACAAGACTTTTGATCAGATTGCCGCGGAAAAACCAGAATATGCGCCAATGGCAAAAATCGCGCAAAAAATGAAAAACTATGAGGTAAATACAGTTTCAATCAAGCTTAACGGAGAAGATACTTTTGTAAGCTACACGCCTCTTGGAATGGCAAACTGGGCATTGGGAATTTCAGTTCCCGCAAGCGAATTTCTGGGCATTGTTCACAATATGCGGATTATTCTTTTAACCATTTCAGCATTTCTTATAATCCTGGCGATTGTAATTGGCTTTATTTACGCAAGATCCCTTTCAAAACCAATTATCATTATTGAAAAAACTCTCACAAAAGTCGCAGAAGGCGATCTTACCCTCTCAAATATAGACCGCGATGAAGGGGAAAGCATAAGAAAACGCAAGGATGAGCTTGGAAGAATGGCAAACGCCTTGATGAATATGCTTCGCTCTCTCATGAAAACAGTAAAGAATGTACGGGAATCAGCACTTCAAGTCCGGGCTGGCGGAGAACAACTTTCTTCTTCAAGCCAGGCAGTTTCTTCCGGTGCAAGCGAACAGGCAAGTTCAACAGAAGAGATGAGCGCAACAATGGAAGAAATGACAAGCAATATCCGGCAAACAGCAGACAATGCGGCAAAGACTTGTGAAATTGCAAACGAGGCAAGCACAAAAGGCGAAGCTGGAGGACACGCGGTAGAAGAGGCTGTAAAGGCAGTCGAAACAATTGCAGAGAAAATTTCTGTAATCGAGGAAATCGCAGGACAGACAAATATGCTTGCTTTAAATGCGGCAATTGAAGCGGCACGCGCAGGTGAAGCAGGCAAAGGGTTCGCTGTTGTAGCTTCTGAAGTCAGAAAACTCGCCGAAAGAACACAAAAAGCGGCAGGCGAAATCAGCGACATTTCCAGCAAAACTCTCTCCACGGCTGAAAACGCCGGAAATCTCATTAGAGAAGTTGTTCCGAATATTGAGCACACCTCACAGCTCATATCTGAAATTGCCACAGCAAGCAGAGAACAAGATAACGGCGCGCAGCAAGTTTCAACAGCCATTATTCAAATGGACAGTGTTGTTCAGCAGAATGCAAGCGCGGCTGAGCAGATGGCCGCAATGGCAGAAGAGCTGAGCGCAGAAGCGCAAAAGCTTGTCGAAACAATTTCATTCTTCAGAATTTCAGATGAAGTCACAGCAACAATATTTGCGCAGATCGAAGATAATGATAAAAAGAGGACTGGCACTCAAGAAGAAAAATCTGATGAGAAAAAAAATTTTATGTCTTCTGAAAAAAAACAGGAAAACATAGCAAAAGTCGAGCCAAAAAAAATCAAGAAAATTTCAGGACCAGCTGAAAAACCCGTCAGTGGCGCAGTTGCCAGAAAAACAACTGCGGACTTAATAAACGATGCTGATTTTGAGGAATTTTAATGATTACAAATTATCTGACATTCATTGTAGAAAATGCAGCTTATGCTGTTGACGTGGCATCGGTTCTTGAAGTTCTGAATTTCACGGAACCGACTGCAGTCCCATGCTCGCTGCCTTATATTGAAGGACTCATCTTCTCGCGTGAATCTGGAATCACCGTGCTGAATTTCCGAAAGCGTTTCAATATGCCCGAAAAAGAAATTGACGGCAAAACAAAAGTCATTGTCATTGAAATGAATTTTACTGACAAGGAAAACAACCAGAAAAAACGGCTATACGGTCTTGTCACAGACTCAGTTCAAGACGTAATTCAAATGTATGATGACGCAGAAGAAATAAAAGATGCTAAAAACGCAATTCCAGGCGAATTCATCCTGAAAGTTCTGAAATATCAGGACAAGCCGCTTTTCATAATCGATGAGAACAAGCTTTTTGAAGAAGCCCACAACATCGTTAAAATACCAAAACAAAATCCTTGACCTTATAAAGTCATTTTAATATCTTTAAAATATATTTATTGGAGGCTATCAAAAAATGGCAAAAGCATTTGAAATGAAAGACTTTGACCTTACTGGCAAAGTTGCTTGGGTTACAGGCGCATCATACGGAATCGGATTTGCAATCGCTAAAGCATTCCACGCAGCTGGAGCAAAAATTGTTTTTAACGATCGCGGACAGGAACAGCTTGATAAAGGCTACGCAAACTACAAAGAAAACGGAATAAACGATGTTCACGGATATATCTGCGACGTTACAAAAGAAGATCAGGTTATCGAAACTGTTAAAAAAATCGAAGCTGAAGTTGGCGTTGTAGACATTCTCGTAAACAATGCC
>CAVDRA010000196.1:0-3750 GCA_963611155.1 bacterium
GCCTCAAAGAAGACTCCGGAGAAGAAAAAATCTCCGCCCCTGATTCAGAGCTATTCGGGAACGGAGAATAAAGGAATCAAAAGAAATGAAAAAAAGGCAGAGAACATTTTCGATATTTTCAGCAAAATCCATGGTTGAAAAAAAAATCTTGATTACATTTTCATTTGCTTTTTTCAGCATTTTATCCGGCGCAAACAGCGCTTACTGCGAAAAAATCATTTTTCGCGCGGATTCAATGAGCGGAAAAACCGGAAGCAAAAACGAAACCACAACGCTTAACGGAAACGCTTATGTAAAAACCGCGACAATGGAGATAAACGCAGATTCAATTATTTTGTCCGGAGAGAATTTCAGATACATAGAAGCGAACGGCATGGTTGACGGCAAAAACACGGAAAGCGGACTTGATTTCACCTGCGGAAACATGAAATATGACAGAACAACAAAAATCGCAAGACTTGAAAACTCAGTCAAAATGACAGACACGGCAAACGGCGTAAAATCTGACGCGCAAATCATCGAATATGACCAGAACACAGAAATCGCGACAATGCAGATAAACGTTTCAATCAAGCAAAAAGACAACACTTGCACGGCGGCCTTCGCGGTGTATCGAAAAGGAAAACAGATGCTCGAGCTTGCCGGAAATCCTAAAATCGTGCAAGGTGAAGATTCCTTCAGGGCGCAGGAAATCACGCTGAATCTTCAAACCCAGGAAATCAGGCTAGACGGAAGAGTAAGCGGCAAAGTAACAGACTCTAAAAAAACAGAAGACCAAGCAGAAAAAACTCCGTCTGAAACCGGAAATTCAAAAGACGAAGCGCCTCAAAAAAAGACAAATGAAAACAATTTTGAACAAGTGAAGATTTCTGAAAATGAAAACAGCGCTGCGCAAAACGCGGCGGCAAGCGGGGAAGAAAATGAGCAATAATCTTTACAGCAATGAAAACGGCCACAACACAAACGGAGCAAATCTGAACAATGCGGATACGGACACTGAAAAAGAGGAAGCTTTCTCGGAAACTTCCGTGGCTGACGGAAAAAACTCGCCGGAAACGGGAAATTTGCCAAATCTGCTTCTGCACACGCTCGAGGCGGTGGATCTTCACAAGTACTTCGGCAAAAAAAAAGCTGTCCAGGGTGTAAATTTCAAAATCCGTTCAGGCGAAGTAGTCGGGCTTCTAGGACCGAACGGAGCCGGAAAAACCACCAGCTTCTATATGGTTGTAGGTTTTCATAAGCCAACGTCCGGACAGATTCTTCTTGACGGAGAAAATGTGACATCGCTTCCAATGTACAAGCGGGCAAGAGCAGGCATTTCGTATCTTCCGCAAGAGCCAAGCGTTTTCAAGAAGCTTACAGTCGAAGAAAACATCTGGTCAATTCTAGAAACAAGAAAAGATATAGATCGGAAAGAAAAGCGTGAAAGGCTCGAAGAGCTCATAGAAGAATTCGGAATCGGCCACATCAGAAAACAGTTTGCCTACACATTAAGCGGCGGAGAGCGGCGGAGGACAGAAATTGCGCGCTCGCTTGCAATCGAGCCAAAGTTTCTTCTTCTAGATGAGCCGTTCGCCGGAATCGACCCGATTGCAGTAGCCGACATCAAAGAGATTATAAAAATTCTTGCAAAGAAAAACATTGGGGTCTTAATCACAGACCACAACGTCCGCGACACTCTTGAAATCACATCGCGCGCATATATCGTAAGCACAGGACAAATTCTTGTGGAAGGAGACAAAGAAGCCATTATCAAAAACGAGCAGGCGCGGGAAATATATCTGGGCGAGAATTTTCACATGTAAAAACAGGCTGCCTAATAAGTTCAGTACATAACGCCGATTGAGTTTATGCCCCTTTACGCAAATAAAGCACACTCTATATCTTGTGGCTGTTTGCGCACAGGCTAAAAACCGGGCAATTTACTACACATCTTGCCGCAAACAAAAAAAAGCGCTTTGGAAAAACCAAAACGCTTTTTCAATTTATTCAGCCAGCATGTTCAAAAAACACCGCTAGCGCGCATATTCCACGATTCTTGTCTCCCGAATCATCGTCAGTTTGATTCTTCCAGGATAACGCAAATCTGTTTCAATCTGTTTTGCAATCTTTTGCGCAAGCTCCTTCACTTCGCCGTCAGGAATCTTCTCGTTGTTCACAAGAATTCTTAGCTCACGGCCAGCCTGAATAGCATACGCTTTCTCAACACCAGGGAATTTTTCCGCAATCTCTTCCAAATTCTCAAGACGCTTGACATAGTTGTCAACAGTCTCACGGCGGGCACCAGGCCTAGCCGCGCTGATCGCATCCGCAATCTGAACGATAACAGCTTCGACACTCTCAGGCTCACAGTCGTTATGATGGGCGGCAATAGCATTGACGATTTTAGACTCCTCGCCCATTTTTCTAGCCATTTCCGCGCCAACTTCAGCATGGTTCTGATCACTGTCGTTCTCTGCGCCTTTTCCAATATCATGAAGCAAAGCCGCTCTCTTGGCAAGCTCCCTGTTCGCACCGACTTCAGCGGCAATCAAACTTGCAAGCTCAGCGACTTCCCTTGAATGAACAAGAACGTTCTGTCCATAGCTTGTGCGGAAATAAAGCCTTCCCAAAGCCCTGACTCCGTCCTGGCTCATGTTATGGATTCCAAGATCGAAAAGAACTTTCTCGCCCTCTTCATAAATCTTCTGCTGAATCTCACGGGTCACCTTCTGGACAATCTCCTCGATTCTAGCAGGATGAATTCTTCCATCCGTAACAAGGCGCTCAAGAGACTGCTTCGCAATCTCTTTTCTGACAGGATCGAAGCAGCTGATTACAACTGCCTCCGGAGTGTCGTCAATTATAATATCCACGCCTGTCAAAGTCTCAAGAGCCCGGATATTCCGGCCTTCCCGTCCAATGATTCTTCCCTTCATCTCGTCGCCTGGAAGAGAAACTGTAGCAACTGTTATGTCGCCTGTCGTTTCTGTGGCGACTCTCTGCATTGCCGACACAAGAATTTCAAGAGCTTTTTTCTCGGCAGTAAGCTGAGATTCCTGCTCAATCTTGTTAAGCAAAGCCTGCGCATCGTGGCGGGCATCGTTTTCAAGGTCCTTGATAATTAAATCTTTAGCCTCTTTTGCAGTAATTCCGGAAATTCTTTCAAGTTCCTGACGATACTTGTCTTCCTGAGCCTGCATCTGCTCTTCACGCCGTTTCATCGCGTTGACACGGTTCTGAAAATCAACTTCTTTCTTATCGAATTCCTCTGCCCTTTTGTCAATCAGCTCTTCTTTCTTGTTTACACGCGCTTCGTATTTCTGAACTTCAGCACGTCTGTCACGATCTTCCCGTTCCTGCTGTTTTCGTTCACGAATGATTTGGTCTTTTGCTTCTAGCAAAATTTCTTTTTTCTGTGCTTCGGCTTCCTTTATTGCATCCTGTTTTACACGTTCAGCTTTTTGCTCTGACGCAGATAGTTGAAATCTGGCATAACACCATCGAATAATCCATCCAAGAACGATTCCTGCAACCGGGAGACCAATGAACAAAATAACCTTGCCCATTTTTCTACATTTCTCCTAGTTTATGAAATCAATTACTACCATAATAATATTTAAAATGACGATTGTCAAAAGAAAATCCAAATGCGATAGAACTTGAAAGACAAAGCCGTAATCAAAAAAGGCATGCATATCAGTTTTCTAAGCGTTTGATAAAAAAAACATTGACGCGCTACTTTTTTTTGTATAGTACCTCGTCTGATAT
>CAVDRA010000197.1:0-3749 GCA_963611155.1 bacterium
AAGAAAAGACTGAACGCGTTGACGAAAAAATCAATGCGCGTTTTGACGCCCTCAAGGACGTTGTAAGAAGCGTGCGCGGACTGCGCGTTGAGTGTGGCGTAAATCCTGCTGATAAAATCAGTCTTGCGCTGGTCGTAGAAAACGGCAGTGCCGCTGAAGTCTGCAGAGAAAAGGTTGACATGATTTGCCTTCTTGCCGGACTTTCTAAAATTGAATTTGTCGAGGCAAAACCAGAAAAATCAATCGGAACTGTCGGAAGCGGATTTGAAGCCTTTATTCTGCTTGATGAAAACGTAAACACGGAACAGCTTTTGAAGCATTTTAACAAGGATCTCGAAACTGACCGCAACGATGCTCAGAAAATTGAATTCAAACTGAATGGAAAATTCGGCGAACATGCACCGAAAGAAGTTGTTCAGGCGGAACGCGACAAACTTGCAGAAATAAAGCGCAGAATCGAAAAAATCGAGAGTTACGTTGCTGCATTGAACTAGTGTGAGCGTAAAAAACTGGAGTGCGAACATGGGTATTAAGTACGAGATGAAAACCGAAAAGCCTGAAAAGATGGGCAATAAAGAAGCGCAGGAACTTAAAAACATCGTTCTTGCGCCGTACATGCAGCTTGCCACGGGACTCATCGGAAAGGCTCGTCACGCGGGCGGAAACATGTTCCGCCACCAGATGGACACTCTGGCGATTTTGATTGACTACGGTTACATTGACTCGGTTCTGCTCAAGGCGAGCGTCGTTCACGACACTGTTGAAGATATTAAGGGGTTTGACAAGAATCTTATTGTAAATGCTGATTCTGAAGGTGAAGAAGTTTTGAATCTCGTTCTTGAAGTTACAAGGCGGGAAGACGAAACAAAAAAGGAATTTCTGCAGAGAATTCTCGACAAGGGAAGCCAGAAAGCGAAAATCCTTAAATGCGCCGACAGAATCAGCAATATGATTTCGCTGGGATATGTCACCGACCCTCATTTTATTGAGCGCTATTGCGATGAAACTGAATTTTTTCTTTTGCCGATGGCGCTCGAGATTGACTTTAACATGTACCACGAGCTTATAAACCTTATAATGACAAGAAGACGCTATCTTGAAGACGGCGGATATTTTGACAGCCGCCACAAGGAAACCAGCAGCGACGACAGCGTAAAATAAACGCTGACGCGTTAGGGATTTTTGCGTGCAAGCACGCTGCGAGTTTGTTTTCACAAACTCTTTATTTTATATGTGCGCAAAATGCGCACGACCTAACGCTAACGCGTTAGGGGGTGGAGCCGCGCCGAAGGCGTAAAAAAACGGCGGTTGAGCCTGTCGAAACCCCGTTTTTTTATGGAGCGCGCAAGACGCGGAACGGCGAAAAGCCCGACGGCACTCTGTGCCGGAACGCCCATGAACAGAAAAAAATAAATTGTGCGGAATTATTTATAATCATTTTTTTATAGACTATTCCGCCGAAATTCATTATTTTAATTGTAGAATTCAATTTTTTAAGGAGATTAAAATGGCAGTTAAAGTTGCTATTAACGGTTTTGGCCGTATCGGACGCCTCGCATTCCGCCAGATGTTTGCTGCAGAAGGATATGAAGTTGTAGCTATCAACGATCTTACAAGCCCGAAAATGCTCGCTCATCTTTTGAAATATGACACAGCACAGGGTGGATTCGCTGGAAGAATCGGCGAAGGAAAACACACTGTTTCTTACATTGATGACGTTCTTGCTGAAGACGGAAAAACAGTAACAAAGCCAGGCGCAATCGTTGTAGACGGAAAAACAATCACAATCTACAAGGAAGCAAATGCTGCTAACCTTCCATGGAAGGCTCTTGATGTAGACGTTGTTCTTGAATGCACAGGTTTCTATGTTTCTAAGGCAAAATCACAGGCTCACATCGATGCAGGTGCTAAGAAAGTTGTAATTTCAGCTCCAGCTGGAAACGATCTTCCAACAATCGTATTCAACGTAAACCACAAAACTCTTACAAAGAACGATAACATCATTTCTGCTGCTTCTTGCACAACAAACTGCTTGGCTCCAATGGCTAAAGCCCTTAACGACTTTGCTCCAATCCAGAGCGGAATCATGTCTACAATCCACGCTTACACTGGCGACCAGATGATTCTTGACGGTCCGCAGCGCAAGGGTGACCTTCGCCGTTCACGCGCAGGTGCTCAGAACATCGTTCCAAACTCAACAGGTGCTGCAAAGGCTATCGGTCTTGTAATTCCTGAATTGAACGGAAAATTGATTGGTTCAGCTCAGCGTGTTCCAGTTCCAACAGGATCTACAACAATCTTGACTGCTGTAATCAAGACAGACAAAGAAGTTACAAAAGAAGCTATCAACGCTGCAATGAAAGCTGAAGCTACAGAGTCTTTCGGATACAACGAAGACCAGATCGTTTCTTCAGATGTAATCGGAATGCGCTACGGCTCACTCTTTGATGCAACACAGACAATGGTTTCTAAGATCTCTGACGATACATACCAGGTACAGGTTGTTTCTTGGTACGACAACGAAAACTCTTATACAAGCCAGATGGTTCGCACAATCAAGTACTTTGCAGAAAACTGCTAGTTGTTGTTTGATTGACTGATTGAAAAGCACTGGACTTAGCGCCGGTGCTTTTTTTTCTTTAAAAGCTCAAAACTTGAAGAAAAGAAAGTTGGGGATGTCTAAAAAATTACGTCCCCGGTAGTTGTGGCTGTGTCGTGTGCCGATAGCATAGAACAAAGTTGAATTAACAATTTTTGTTTTGTTTGCATAAAAAGTCGCAGAAAGTGCAGATGTCGTCTGTGCGTCCTGTGCCCGGAAGTTTTTTGCCGGCTTTTTCTGCTTCTTTTGCGCGGCGAAGCAAGCCTTGTGTAAAGCAAAGCTGAATCATTTTGTTTTTGCTGGCGTTGTCCATTATCGTTTCAAAACTGTCAGTGATTTTTCCTATAAAAAGCTCTTTGTTTTCGTTTGCAAAGCCGCAGCACGGCGCAATGTCTCCGCTTGGGTGAACAAATAAAATCTGTCCCGGGCCTTCGCAGTAATCTTCCTTAAACCATTTTTTGCTTTGCCAGCCGCGCTCGTCGTTTCCCTGAAATGTCTGCGGAAGAATAAAAATGTCTGCGGAAAAATCCTGGCAAAGCGAGTTTAGTTCGGACTCCAGTTTGTCTGAGTCTTTGCCGTTTAAAAGCGGGTCGGCCACCGCCTGGATGTTTATGTTTTCTTCGCCGAATATTTCGTTTACGGCGGCGCAGAATGTGCGGATTTTTTCGTAGTTCTGGCCGTGAAAGTTGTCGTAGCTTATTCCAATCTTGCCGTCGTAGCCGGCGTCTTTGATTTTTAAAAGTGTTTCGTTTAGTTCTTCTTTTGAATTCCACCAGACGCCGTTTGTCATAATCTGGTCGAACATAAAATCGTTTTCGCGTGCGCATTTTATTACTTGAATCATAAAATCCAGCGCTAAAAAAGGCTCTCCGCCTGAAAATCCGATTTTGTCGATTTGAGATTGCGGGCTGTTTTTGCATGATAGAATCAGTTTTTTTGCGCCGTTTGAATCCAGCTTTACTGTAAGGCGGTTTACAAAGCAGTGCGCGCAGTGAAGATTGCACAAGGTTGTGCAGGCAAATATTATTTCGGCCGGGTTAAAGCCTTTTTGTTCTGGCATATTTTTCATAGAGAGCGAGTATATCATAAATAAGAGAAAAAACGCCGGCGGCTTTACCGCGGATGTCACGCCCGAGACTTTCAGGCGCAC
>CAVDRA010000198.1:0-3737 GCA_963611155.1 bacterium
AGATGGCAGAACCCTTTTAGAGCATAGCTTGCAGCCTTGCATTCATCAACGCGCATATTGTAAGCGGAACCTGCGAGCTTTCTTTCTACCCCGGAAAAAATCACGGCGATTTCAAACGGCTCCATGCTCGAAGGAATTTTTATAAGCTTTGAAGAATCTGTTTTTGTGTCGAGATACAAAAGATTGCCTTTTTTTGAGAAAACTTCGCAGCTTTGATCAAGTTTTCCGACATTCACCCCGATAAAATTCCGCTCGGCGTCGATCGCGAGGTTTACTAGCTCAAGGCTTGTAAGATTTATTCCGTTCACAAAAGAAAGCGCCTTTAAATATGTTAAAAGAACACTTGCCGAAGAAGACAAGCCTCCGCCCAAAATCGAGCCGGAAATAATTCCATTTAAGCCTTTTTCAAGCGTATAAGATTTTTTTAATGCGTATGCCGCTGCAAAAAGATAGTCTGCCCAGATGTACTGTCTTTCGTATTCTTCGTTTAAGTTTCCGAGCGCAGAGCCTTCAAAATTTTCAGAATAAACTTCAACTCCGGCATCGTCTGTTTCAAAAAAATCAAAATGAGTTCCCTTGTCTATTGCAAAGCCAGTTACAAGACCAAGCTGATGGTCAACGTGAGCGCCAAGCGGGCAAACTCTGTACGGACAAAATGAATGAAAAGCTTCTCCCGCCTTTTTTTTATTCTCTAATATGGATTTTATATCTTCCTTAGACATAAGTTAATTATATCATTATAATCTGTCTCTATGAAGTACGTTTATGTTTTAACTTCCACCCCCAAAGATTTTTACTACGAACAGGCTTTAATGTCGGTTTATTCATTAAGACAAAAAATGCCTGATGCGAAAATAATAATTCTTGCAGACGACAAAACAAAAAAATCATTTACAGCAACAAACAAGCGGACTGCGCTTTTAAAATATGCCTCAGAAATAATTCCGGTCGATTTTGACGAGAATGTTCCAAATGCTGACCGCTCAAGGCTTATAAAAACTTCAATTCCAGAATACGTTGAAGGAAGTTTTTTATATATTGACTGCGACACAATAATCTGCAGCGACTTAAGCGGCATTGAAAGCGAAAATGCTGTGACTGCCGGAGTTTTAGACGGACACGTTCTTTTAGACGAGCATATCCACAAAAAATATTTTCTTTTAAGAGACAAAAAACTAGGCTTTAAGGGAACTAAAGAAGCTGGCTACAACATTAACGGCGGCCTGATTCTTGCAAAAGCTGATTCTCCGGAAGAAAAAAAACAGACTGCTGAGCTCTTTAAAAAATGGAACGAGCTGTGGAAATATTCTGCGTACGAAAAAAAAGACAAGCACGATCAAAGCGCGCTTAATGAGGCGAATTTTCAGACAGGCTTAAAAATGGCTCTCCTTGACGGAAAATGGAACTGCCAGCCAAGCCACGGCGGACTTGCTTTCTTAAAAGACGCAAAAATCATTCATTATTATTCAAGCGAATTTTCTGGAAAAAACTATATTCCTTATTACAAGCTTGCAGACAAAAAAATCTGGCAGAAAATAAAAGATGAAGGCGATATTCCAGAAGAAATAAAAAAAATGATTGGCGAGCCTAAATTTCAGTTCAACAAGGTTCATTTAATCAACGATCAGCGGATTGTAAACATAATGCAGTCGCCGCTCACATTCACGATTGCAGATTTAAAAGCTCACTGTCCTCCGCTCTTCAACTTTCTTGAAAATCTCTGCTCAGCTCTCCGCAGCTTTGCGAAAGCTATAAAAGGTAAAAAATGATTTTAATAAACGGAAATTTTCTCTGCCGCAATCTTACAGGAATTGAACGCTTTGCCTGGGAAGTCTGCAAAAAAATGGATTTATTTTTAACGCAGGATGACGATATTCGTCTTTTAGTTCCTGCAAATGCAAAAAAGATTCCAGAGCTAAAAAAAATAAAAATTGAAAAATCCTTAAAAAACATAAAAAGTTTTCCTCTCTGGGACATGAAAACTTTTGCCCGCGCCTGCAAAAAACTGAATGCTATGGGATTGAATTTTTCAAATACAGCCCCGCTCGGCAAACTGTGCGGAATTTCTTTTCTTCACGACATTTACGCAAAAAGTTTTCCAGAAGATTTTGTAACTTTTAAAGACAAACTGATAAAACTTTACTGCCGGCTTTCTTATAAAAATATTTCAAAAAACGCAAAAATGGTTCTGACAGTTTCTGATTTTGCGAAAAGTGAAATTCAAAAGGCTTATAAGGTTGAAGATTCAAGAATTGAAGTGATTCCAAACGGATGGGACCATTTTAAAGGTGTTGAAGCAGATTCAAAAATCTTTGAAAATTTTCCTCAGCTAAAGACAAAAGAATTTTATTTTACATTAGGTTCTCTTTCTAAACGCAAAAACTTAAAATGGATTGCAGACTACGCTTTAAAACACAAAGATGAAACATTCGCCGTGAGCGGAAAAGCAATTTCAGGGCTTGTTCCGCCAGAGCTTGAAGCATTAAAAAAACTTGCAAATGTTGTCCTGCTCGGCTACGTAACAGACGGCGAAGTAAAAGCCCTTATGCAGCAATGCAAGGCCTTTGTTTTTCCGTCTTATTACGAAGGATTTGGTATTCCCCCGCTGGAAGCTCTTTCGTGCGGCGCGAAAATTGTTGTTTCAAAAGCCGCAAGTCTTCCTGAAATATATCAAAAAACAGCGCATTACATTGCCCCTTTCAGCACAGACTGCAATCTTGAAGAACTTCTAAAAGAAAAGACAGATTCTCCAGATGAAGTTCTTGAAAAATACACTTACGAAAATGCGGCAAAAAAACTGCTTGAAATGTTGAGGTCATCTAAATGAAAGTAGCAATTGTACACGACTGGCTTGTAAATTACGGCGGAGCTGAGCGAGTTGTTGAGGCGTTTTTAAAAATTTTCCCGGATGCTGATATTTTCACTCTTGTATATGACGAGAAAAAAATGGGAAAAATCTTTCCTAAAGAGAAAATTCATGCTTCGTTTGTTCAGAAAATTCCGATGGCGTCAAAACTCTACACAAAAATGCTCCCGTTAATGCCGAAAGCGTTTGAAAGTTTTGATTTTTCTTCGTATGACTTGGTTTTTTGCTCATCTTCAAGCTGCGCAAAAGGAGTTATTACTCTTCCTTCCGTTCCGCACATCGCATACATTCACTCGCCGATGCGCTACGCATGGGACCAGTTTTTCGATTACCAGAAACGGACTAACAAGCTCGTCGCGCATTTTATGAGCAAATTCATGCCTGGGATAAGGCTTTGGGATTTTGTCTCATCGCAGAGAATCGATAAGCTGATTGCAAATTCAAATTTTATAAAGAGAAGAATAAAAAAATACTGGAATCTTGAGGCAGACGTGATTTATCCGCCTGTAGACACAGCTAGGCTCGCTCCTAACGGAAAGCCTTCGGAAGATTTCTACGTCGTCTTCAGCCGTTTTGTTCCATACAAAAGAATTGATCTGGCAATTTCCGCCTGCGGCGAACTTGGACGAAAATTAGTCGTGATAGGCGGCGGAGCGCAGGAAAAAGAACTGAAAATTCTTGCCTCGAAATACAAAAACGCAAAAGAAATAAAATTCACGGGAAGAATTTCAGATGACGAAGTAAAAGATTATCTTCAGCGCTGCAGGGCAATGATTTTCTCAGCCGAAGAGGATTTTGGAATTGTTCCTGTCGAGGCGCAAGCTTGCGGACGACCTGTAATCGCGTTTGCAAAAGGAGGCGCGCTTGAAAC